>JAIUMH010000001.1 GCA_022565635.1 Flavobacteriaceae bacterium
GGCAGATCAAAATTAATTTGTCGCTGGTTTGTATTCTTTTTTATCTACTACCATTTTGGCGATAATTTCCTTCAAAATTTCACTAGTTCCTCCTCCGATGGGACCAAGGCGACTGTCTCTAAACATCCTTGCAAGTGGATATTCCTCAATGTAACCATAGCCACCTAAAAATTGTAAACAATCATAAATAGTTTCATCTGCAATCTTAGTAGATAAAAGCTTAGACATACTTGCTTCTTTAACAACGTAATCACCTTGATCTAAACGTTTGGTTATGGAATAATTAAATTGTTTAGCCATTTCTACTTCACTGGTACGTTCTGCAAAACGATGACGAAGTGCTTGAAATTGATCTATGGTCTTTCCAAAAGCAGTACGATCTTTCATATAACCTAAAGTGTACTCTAAAGCATACTCAGCTCTAGCGTGTGCATTTACGCCCATAATTAATCGCTCTAATGCAAAATGCTGCATGATATAACCAAAACCTTTATTCTTTTCTCCCATTAAACGATCTTTGGGAACTTTCACATTATCAAATGCTAATTCTGCTGTATCAGATGCGCGCCAGCCCAGTTTGTTTAACTTGGTTGCAGAAATACCAGGATAATCTCTATCTAACAAAAAGATACTCATACCTTTGGCACCTAACTCTGGATTGGTTTTGGCAGCTACTACTAGATAATCTGCATAAACACCATTGGTGATAAAAGTTTTTGACCCATTAATCAAATAATGATCTCCTTTATCTTCTGCAGTGGTTCTCATTCCTGCTACATCAGAACCTCCAAACGGTTCAGTAATACATAGACAACCTATTAGTTCACCACTTATACTTTTTGACAAATATTCGTTTTTAATATCTTCACTTCCTTCTGCATTTAAATGTGTCATAGCCAAGTAAGAATGTGCCCACATAGCCGCTGCAAATCCTCCAGAATTTATACGTTGTAATTCCTCTAAGAAAATCATTGTGTAAAACAAGTCAAGATTTAGACCTCCATATTTTTCTGGATAATTAATTCCAAAATATCCCATCTCTCCAAATTTCTCCCAAATGAAACGGTCGATGGTTCCAGTTTCCTCCCATTTTTCAATATGAGGAACAACCTCTTTCTGCAAAAAGTCTCTCAGACTTTTACGAAACATTTCATGCTCTTCTGTAAAGTATAAACTCATTATATTAGTCTTTAGAATTGTTTAATATTGAAGCAACTAAATTATCAATTACTTATTAATGACCAAATATAATTTAATTCTATCAATTTTATGATACGGAAAGTCTTGTATTTTTGCTAAATCGTCAAAATCATCAATCCCTTGGTTCAATTGCCTAAAATTAATCACCTCTCTAGCTAGCTCATAATCAAAATAAGGCAATTCACTTAAGTCAATCACATTAATTGTATTGATATCAAGTTTCTCGAACTCTTTAGGAGTTGTAACAAAGTATCTTTGCTCTAATTCCTGCCGAACTTCATATTTTAAACCCCAAACATCTTTCAACTGAATTAAGTCTAAATACCCTCCTAACCTATTTCTTTGATGGATGATTCGCTTACCTAGTACTTCACCTATTCCTTTTATTTCAATCAACTCTTCAAAAGTTGCATCGTTTAGATCTTTTTTTGGAAGATGTGCTACTGCTTTTGATGTCTTGGCTTTTGCTTGTTGTTTTTGGGCAAATTCAGGGAACTTAAAATAAACTTGAATTTCTTTCAATAAGCTATCTGAGACATTAGTAACTTGCTGAAACTCCTCAACAGAATTCACCCATTGGTCAGTGGCTCTAAATTGAATCATTCGATCAATTTCTTCAGAAGACATACCCAGTTGATACCCTCGATAATCAGTAAGAAAATTTGGGTTGAAAGGATAAATTTTGGGTTTGTTAGAAGCCTCTTCTTTGTTTTTTGCTATAGAATCAATTTGATGCTGTAAGCGTTTAATATCTTCATCTTGTAATATGGAATCAAAATCGTAGTTTTTTGGCTGAAATCGAACAAAAATAAAGTAAGCCATAACGCATAGAGTTAGTAAAAAAAGAGTTAAAACCCCTTTGCGTTGGGAGTTGCTCAATTCTAACCAATGTTGTTTTGCCCGAGATTTTTTCATAAAAGTTGGATGCTTTCAAATTAATTGGATTTTACATACAATTCTCCGTTTTTTCTTTTTTCATTATACTTCTTTAAATCTTTTCTTACTTCACCAGCTAGAATATACAGACCAATAATATTAGGGAAAGACATGGCAAGAATCATCATGTCTGAAAAATCTAATACCGCCCCTAAACTAACTGAAGCACCTAATACAATAAAGAATAAGAATATAACTTTATAAATCAATTCTGAGCGTTTGCTTTTACCAAAAATATAAGTCCAAGACCTCATTCCATAATAAGACCAGGAAATCATGGTTGAAAAAGCAAATAAAAATACGGCTGCTGCCAGCACATAAGGGAACCAAGAAATCACACTACCAAATGCCATTGAAGTGAGCTCAGCACCTGTAATATCTACATCTGTAATTTCATGTTTTCCAGTAAAAATAAGTACTAAAGCGGTTAATGTACAAACTACCACAGTATCTATAAAAGGCTCTAATAGTGCTACAAAGCCTTCTGATGGCGGATGGTTTGTTTTAGCTGCCGAGTGGGCAATTGCCGCTGACCCAACTCCTGCTTCGTTTGAAAATGCAGCACGTTGAAATCCAACAACTAGAACCCCTATAAAACCACCTTTTAACGCATCAGCATTAAATGCTCCATTATAAATTGCACTGAAAGCTGGTCCAATATTTTCAATATTCATTCCAATAACAATTAAAGCCCCTAGTACATAAATTCCTGCCATAACAGGAACGACTTTACCCGTAACTTGAGCAATACTGTTAATACCTCCTATAATTACAACTCCAACTAAAATCATCATAAATACGCCAAACCAAGGCCCGTTTCCAGCCAGCATAGGTATTTGACTTGAGAGAATTTCAAACGATTGATTAGCCTGAAACATGTTTCCTCCACCAAACGATGCACCTATTCCTAAAATAGCAAAGAAACCAGCAAGAAACTTACCAAGTTTACCAAGGTTTCGTTTTTCAAGACCATACTTCAGATAATTCATAGGTCCTCCAAAAATTCTACCTTCTTTATTAATAAAACGGTATTTTACACCTAAGGTACATTCAACAAATTTTGAAGACATGCCTAAAAATCCTGCCACAATCATCCAAAAAGTTGCTCCCGCACCACCTAAAGTAATAGCTATGGCTACTCCTGCAATATTTCCTAAACCAACCGTAGCTGATACCGCTGTAGCTAAAGCCTGAAAGTGAGTAATTCTACCTGGCGCATCTGGTTCATCATACTTTCCACTAGCCAATTGAAGTGAATGTTTAAATCCACGAATATTGATAAAACCTAATCGTAAAGTAAAAAAGGCCGCGCCAAAAATTAACCATATAACAATAAAAGGGATAGCATTTTTTTTGGTATCTCCGTTAGGATGTGTTAAGGGAACAGGTTGATCATAAATAATTTCAGCAAATAAGTGTGCATTAGTTTCTATTAAATGTTCAGGATTTTCAGGATCAAAAATCAGTTGGCCCTCCCCTACTAAGTGTTTCAGTTTACCATCAGTTGGAGCTTTCACATTGGCTTTTCCATCAGAGCCACGATCAATAATTGCAATTCTGTCTCCTTCTTTAATTTGTGCTCCATCTTCTAGCAACCATTTCTCAAGCTTAAATTTATTATCGGTATCGGAAACCCAACCTGGTGCAAAAATATATTTAGCATCTGCGTAAACTACTGGATCATATAAGCCTAGAGCCGCAAATGGATCCCAAAAAAGCACATTACCCAAAGCATCTACTATGGGTTTAAAGGTACCATTAAAATGTTCGGCTATGCTTTCTGCGTTAACTTTTAAGGTCTTTGTTGTTGTTCTTCCTTCTGCATCAGTTACTGTAACGGTGTAAGGTATTCCTTCTACTAATTTAGAAGCTCTATCTGAAGTTTGTGGCGTGTCTTGTTTAGACCACTTATATGTATAAGGAGGCTCTCCATCCAATACCTTTACTGTAATTTTACCGTCATTTATTTCTTTAGAAGGATTTGTAATACGAGTTTCAATTTCAAGTTCTTGAGCAGAAACAAATAAGAAACTAAATAACACAAAAACTGAGCTCAAAAGGTATTTTAAATTCATAAAGTAATATGTATTTCTTTACTAATAATAATTTAACGTTGCAATATGCAAAAATTCTTCGGGTTATTAAAAGTTTAATCAAAGAAATCAGTGACTTAAATTAAATTCTGATTTCAAAGAATTAATTTGTTTAGTATTTCCTAATATAATTAAGTGCGTTCCTTCCTTCAGTTCAAAATCACCTTCCGGATTAACAAAAAACTCCCCTTTTTTATTTTTTGCTCCAATTACACTACAGCCAGTTTTTTCATGAATATTAAGCTGATTTATGGTTTTAGATTGACCATCTTTGCATAAAATAGCGAATGATAACTCTCTTACATTTTCTGTATCACCGTCAGAAATAGAAAGATTATTAAAGAAATCTAGTAGATCTGGTGTCACAACTAATGATGCTAAATGGTCACCACCAATATTTTCTGGTAAAATTATGTTGTTAGCTCCAGCCAATTTTATTTTTTTGTAAGCCGATTGGCTAGTTGCTCTACTTATTATTTTTAAATCTTTGTTGAGTTGACGTGCACTTAATACAACGTAGAGGTTTTGAGCATCTTCAGATAACGCGCAAATCAAGTGTGAAGCATTTTTAATTCCTGCATCAATTAGTATTTCATCTTCGGTAGCATCTCCTTCAACATGCAGTACATTATCTGATATAAAATCTGAAGCTAAATTAGCATCACGATCTATAATAACCACATCTTTATTGTAGGTTTTTAATTTCTGAAAAGCCTGTTGCCCATTTCTTCCAAAGCCACATAAAACCACATGACCATTTAAGCTCTTGATTTCTTTTTTCATTGCTTTTTGTTTG
This sequence comes from Flavobacteriaceae bacterium, assembly GCA_022565635.1. Classification (GTDB taxonomy): domain Bacteria; phylum Bacteroidota; class Bacteroidia; order Flavobacteriales; family Flavobacteriaceae; genus Psychroflexus. The sequence continues at coordinate 5,026 of JAIUMH010000001.1, forward strand.
AGTTTATTAAGCGAATAATTATTTAGTAGATACTCTGTAAGGGAGCTTATAATAAATGCCGTTAGTAACACACTAATTACAATTAAGAAAATTGTAAATATACGTGTAGAGCCATCAAGAGGAACAGCTTCTTTATACCCCACAGTACTTATGGTAATGATAGTCATATACAAAGCGTCTAACCAAGAAACGTCTGTAATTAAAACATAACCTAAAGTTCCTGAAAAAATAATAAGTAGCAACAAGAAAGCTGCAAATAAAACTCGTGTTTTAAAATACTTTATAATCATAAATCAAAAACCGAAGTCCTTTTAGTGTAGAGCATATCTTTTAATTTTAGCCAAAAAGCTAAAGTTAGGTAAAGACCAAAGCCTAATCCAAAGGTAGCAAAGGAAACGTAAATAAAAAACAAACGCACTGATTTTACTTTCATCCCTAGCCGATCGGCTAATCGTGTGCTTACATAAAAGCCGTAGCGCTCAAAAAAATACCTAATGTTCTGTATCATTTTTTTCCTAATAATTGAATCCCTAAATTACACTGTAAGCAATTATTTACATCACAATAATTTTTCTTCAACTGAATTAAGGCTTGTGATTGCATTGCGTTTTCTGGAATATCGGCACATAACTTAGTAAAGCCTTTGGTGTATTTATTTACTTCTGGCTGAACTTGCACCATTAAATCAATTGTTTTTTGCTGTAACTCATAATTAGCTGTAAATTTAGCAAAACTAAATTGAACTGGCACTATTGTATTTATAATTATCAAATTTACGAAGCTCTTGCTTAACTGCTTGTTTGTAGCCTTGCTTTCTTTAGTTAAGCTATAATGTGTCTTCCAAAATTCTGATAACTCTACATGAAATAACTTCTTAACTTTTAAAGGGGAGTTTAAGTGAATAACTTGATTAAATAAATCTGTGTTTTGAGCATATAAACTAGCTAATTGCGCTAAGCGAATGCTGGGAAAGTTAGGTGGTCTTAATCGAAAAAATTTAGGAGCAACAACCGCAGTATTATCTAATTGAAACTTGTTTTTTAGATACCCATACTCTTGCTGAAGTTGCTTTACATAATTATGAGTATTAGGTTTTGCTAACAAATGCGTTTGCCCTAAAAACAGAGCCTCTAAACTTTGCTTACGATTTGATATTTTCCTTACAATAGAAAAATCAATTGAGTTGGCCATACCCAAAAAAGATGTCCCGTTAACATTCAATCCAAAATTTTTAGCCAGTAAGGCAAAAAACACGGCTTCCCAATCGTTATTTGATTTTTCTAATAAATCTATAATTAATTTAGATTTTGTTTCCAAACGCTCTATAAAAACCCGCTCTAACCAAGATAGGATTTGAAATTTATCAAAATCACTAAATGCATATTCACAATTAATAAACTGTTTGGGTTGGTAAAGCAAATTTTCGTAGGATTTTTTTGCCTGTAAATGAGTAATTTCTTTTAATTCAAGACTTGGTAAAATAGAATTATCTTTTCTGTATATCTCTACGTCATCTTCCCAAACCACATGAAGAATTACATTATCATAAGCCGAATCATTTTGATGTTGATGCTGGTACCAATCTGAAGCTTTTAAATGTATCTCTACATTACCTGCCCAAAGCTGATCTCCAATTTTGATTTTAGCATTGAAAAAGTCTGGCCCAGATTCATCTTGATTGTGCCAACCAACATGGATAATCTCAAGATTTTCTCCTTGTTGTGTTTGAGCAGAAAAAACATCAAATTTTTTGAATTTCCAGAGATAATGGATAAAGTCCTCGGTCATATCAAAATGTTTTAAATTAATTAGTCATTAATGCGGTCCTCTTTTAATTGTTCATAAAATGAATTTACCCATTCACCGTATTGCTTGGCGCTCGGATGCAATTGGTCTTCTACAAACATATCTGATTGTCCAAAAAACTTTTGTGACAGTGTGAATAATGGATAAAAGGGGAGATTGTATTCTCTGGCAATTTTTGAAGCAACGCGATTAAATTTTTCAACATTTTCTGCTACATTGGTCAAGTTTTTCTCTTTAGCATATTCAGTATCTCCATAATCTGGAATACCTACCATAAAAACTCCTTGTGCTCCACGAACTGATTTTTCAATTGCCATAGAAACAAGTTTTCTTAAATCCTTTTCGTAAACTTCTAAGGATTTTTTTTGATATTGGTTATTAACCCCAATAAGCAAGGAAACCAAATCATATTTATCTTTTAATTTTACGTCTTTTTGAATAGCATCAATTAGTTCATCAGTTCTCCAGCCTGTAGTTGCTATGATGTAAGGTTCATTAATTAAAACACCTTCATCTTGCAACCTAGATACTAACTGATTAGGCCAGTTATCTTTTGAAGGAACTGCTTCTCCAATGGTATAAGAATCTCCTAAAGCTAAATAATCCATCGTTTTTTGAGCTTTTAATTGAATAAAGAATAAAGGTATAAAAATTAAGCAATATATACGCATTATCAAACTAAGTTAATTTAAAAAATCTTTTCAACAAATTACTGCAATAAATTTTCCAGAGCTTTATTTACATGAGTATAAGTAAATTCAAATCCAGTAGATTCTATCTTCTTTGAGCTTACATATTGGCTAGAAAGAACTATAGTTGACATTTCTCCTAACATTAACTTGAGCATAAAGGCAGGAACATTAGGTAAGAATATTGGTTTATTTAGAATTTTAGCAATGGCTAAAGTAAGCTCTTTATTATTTACGGGATTAGGCGCCACCGCGTTAAAAACTCCCTCTTCTTGTTGTTTAATACAATGAATAAACAAATTACATAAATCGTCAATATGAATCCATGATTGCCATTGTTTACCAGAACCCAAAGGTGCACCAGCATATAATTCTATGGGTTTTTTCATTTTTTCTAGTGCTCCACCTTCATCAGAAAGCACTAAACCAATTCTTAACTTGGCAACTTTTAGCCCTACCTCTTTAAACTCATCAACTGCATTTTCCCACTTCTGAACAACATCACCAATAAATTCATTATTTAAATCCGTTTCATTTTCTTCATATAATTTGGTTAATGAGTTAGGGTAAATACCAATAGCACTTGCAGAAATTAAATATTCTACGTCATGGTTGGTTTCCCGAAGTCCTTTAATTAAGGTTTGTGCGCTTTCAACACGGCTATTAATAATTTCTTTTTTATACGCATTAGTCCATCGTGAAGCTACATTAGCACCAACCAGATTAACAATAACAGTAACCTCTTTAAAACAATTGAGATCAATTTCTCCCTGAGAAGGATTCCAATAAAATCCTTTGTAATTAGAATCAGACTTTATTTTGTTTTTTGAGGTTGTAAGGTAATTAATTTCTACGCCCATATCGTGAAACATATCTACCAACTCCCCACCAATCATACCTGTAGCACCTGTAATTAGGATTTTCATAAACATTAATTTGATTCTCAAATTTAGGCTAAAGAAATTTTCATAGTCACGGCTTTAGCTAAGGTTTAACAGCAAAAATAAAAATTAAGCATTAAGGTTAGCGCTTAACCGCTCTTAACATTTCCCTTTTCCCTGGGGGACCAGGAATTTTTCCCACCTCAAAACCAGCGGCTAACATATTTCTTCTTGCTTGTCCGTTGGCAGAATAGGTAACCAGTACAGCGTTTTTTTTCATAGAAGTATATACTTTTTGAAAAACCGATTTTTCCCATATTTTGGGTTGAGTTCTTGGTCCAAAAGCGTCAAAAAAAACGACATCAAATTCATTTTCAAAACTTATAGATTGCAGACGTTCATTAATTTTTCTAAGCTGGCAGTTGGGTTTATACAGAAAATAATCTCCCCATGGTAAATCATGTAAACTCTTAAAATCATCTACAGAAATAGAAAGTAATTCTGGATAGTTTAAATCTTTAACGTGATCCCAGCTCAAAGAATAAGTTTCAAAAGAAGTATAATTTATTTGCACTTTTTGATTTTGTGCATAAAGAAAAGAAAGAAGTGAGTTGAGGCCTGTGCCAAAACCCACTTCTAAAATATGAATATTTGATTTTTGATGTGCTTGAAGATAAAAATCCAAACCACTTTTGATGTACACGTGTTGTGCCTCTTGTAAAGCTCCATGTTTAGAATGATATTGTTCATTTTGACCAACTAAAGCTAAGGAACTTGAACCATCTGCGGTTAAAACCCTTTCAATCCTCATTGTTTATTTAGCTAAAAGTACACCTGTAGCCTCTAAAGACAAAGTTTTTTTAGGCTCAGTAATGGCAGCTATTTCCTCATCGGTTTGCCCATCATCTTCAGCATAATGCTTTAAATCTTCTACTGAAGTTTCTTCTATAAAAGCATGCCCTGAGACAAATACTTGATTACCGTCGATATCTTTAGGCACAAAAAAACCATAATCTTTAAAGCGAACCATAGATTCATCTTGGCCGGCTAAATCTAATTTCATCCAACAACCTTTTTTCTTGCAGACAGAATTTACCTCAGCAACAGCAACAACTGGAATACTATCTCCTACTTTCATAGTAGCATATTTTTCAAGTAATGCATCAGCATCTAAAACTTCCTCTGGAGCAAACTCTTCGCCGTAAATATAGAATTGGTCATTTTCAGTAAAAACCAATTCATCTTCAGCTTCATGTTCTTCTTCTACTTGATTGGCTTCGGTTTCCATCTGTTCAACCTCCTTGGTTGTTTGGTCTTTTTCTTCTTTGGTAGAAGTTGAATCACAGCTTATAAAAACTGATAACATTGATAATAAAAGTAATTTTTTCATGGTAATTTAATTATATGATTGTTTAAAATTAGGAGAAAATTAATGAATTCACAAAAATTATTCTCTTTAAAAATACTACATTTGTGACAAATTTAAATGAAATGGACGTAAGTAAGCTAACATTAGACATAAAAAAAATAGAGAAATCCAGAATCAACCAAGTTGACTTCAATAATTTAGCCTTTGGAAAGAATTATTCTGACCACATGATGTACTGTGATTATGTAGATGGAGAGTGGCAAACACCACAAATTGTTCCTTATGGACCGATGGAATTTGCCCCATCAACAAAGGTTTTCCATTACGGACAAGCTGTATTTGAAGGAATGAAAGCTTTTAAAGATGATCAAGGCAAGGTGCATTTATTTAGACCTGAGCAAAATTTTGAACGCATCAACAAATCGTCTAAGCGATTAGCTATTCCTGAATTTCCGAAGGAATTATTTTTTGAAAGCTTAGAAACTTTATTAAAATTAGATAACGAATGGATTAAACCAGGTCAAGGTAATTCGCTTTACATTAGGCCTTTTGTAATTGCTACTGAAGAGGGTGTTGCTGCATCTCCTTCAGACCGCTACCGATTTATGATTATAACTTGTCCTGCTCAAGCTTACTACAACCAACCAGTAAAAGTGATTTTTGCACAAGAATATTCTCGTTCTGCTGATGGTGGTGTTGGATATGCAAAAGCTGCTGGTAATTACGGCGCTCAATTTTACCCAACCAATTTAGCTAAAGAAAAAGGTTACCAACAGGTAATTTGGACGGATGCAAAATCACACAAATACCTAGAAGAAGCTGGTACAATGAATATATTCTTCAGAATTGGAGATAAGTTACTAACAGCACCTACTAATGACAGAATTTTAGATGGTGTTTCTAGAAAAAGTGTAATTCAAATTGCCAAAGATAAAGGAATTGAAGTGGAGATTAATCCAGTTGAAGTTGACCGCATTGTAGAAGCTGCAGAAAAAGGTGAACTGAAAGAAATCTTTGGAACTGGTACCGCTGCAACAATTGCAAAAGTAATTGGTTTTGAGTACAACGAAGTTTATCGAGATTTACCTCATGTAGAAGAACCATACAGTGACTTAATGAAAAAATCTTTACAAGACATTCAATACAACCGCACTGAAGATAAGCACGGTTGGTTGCATGAGATTAAGTAACATAAAAATAATTTTAAAAAAAAGCCGATTTGAGACCTCAAATTGGCTTTTTCTTTTTTATGAACTGCAACAGAAAAATAATTAGCTTATAAAAATGCTGTATTTATTTTTCTTTAGTACTGATTTGATTATTTTTGCAACAAATATGATACACTATGTTTGATAGTTTAAGTGATAAGTTAGATAATGCATTACATGTACTGAAAGGTCATGGTCAAATAACTGAAGTTAATGTTGCTGAAACGCTAAAAGAAGTAAGACGTGCGTTAGTTGATGCTGACGTTAATTTCAAGATTGCTAAAAACTTTACAAATACCGTTAAAGAAAAAGCTTTAGGTCAAGACGTATTAAAGTCTTTAAAACCTAATCAGTTAATGGTAAAAATTGTAAAGGATGAGCTAACCGAATTAATGGGAGGCGATAGTGAAGGAATTGACTTATCTGGAAAACCGAGTGTTATTTTGATGTCAGGGTTACAAGGATCAGGTAAAACAACCTTTTCTGGTAAACTGGCTAATTTTTTAAAAAACAAAAAAACAAAAAAACCTCTTTTAGTTGCTTGTGATGTTTACCGCCCTGCCGCAATAGACCAATTACACGTTGTAGGTGAACAAATTGGAGTTGAGGTTTTCTCTAATAAAGAAGAAAAAAATCCTGTAAAGATTGCAGAAGCAGCCATTGAACACGCAAAGGCTAACGGTCATAACGTAGTAATTATAGATACAGCTGGACGTTTAGCTGTTGATGAAAAAATGATGAATGAAATTTCAGACATTCATCAAGCCATCAAGCCACAAGAAACTTTATTTGTTGTTGACTCTATGACTGGTCAAGACGCAGTAAACACTGCAAAAGCATTTAATGATCGCTTGGACTTTGATGGGGTTATTCTTACCAAATTAGATGGTGATACTCGTGGTGGTGCGGCTATTTCAATTAAATCTGTTGTTGATAAGCCTATCAAATTTATTGGTACGGGTGAAAAAATGGATGCCATTGATGTTTTCCACCCTTCTAGAATGGCCGACCGTATTTTAGGTATGGGTGACGTGGTTTCTTTAGTAGAACGTGCTCAGGAACAATACGATGAAGAAGAGGCTAGAAAAATACAAAAGAAAATTGCCAAAAATAAATTTGGTTTTGATGATTTCTTAAAACAGATTCAGCAAGTCAAAAAAATGGGGTCTATGAAAGACCTAATGGGCATGATTCCTGGTGCTGGCAAAATGATGAAAAATATGGACATTGATGATGATGCTTTTAAACATATTGAAGCCATTATTCATTCCATGACACCCCTAGAAAGAGAAAATCCAAAAATTATTAATGCCTCTAGAAAAAGAAGGATAGGTAAAGGTTCAGGTACATCCGTACAGGAGGTTAACCAGCTGTTGAAGCAATTTACTCAGATGAGTAAAATGATGAAAATGATGCAAGGCGGTGGTGGTAAAAAAATGATGCAAATGATGAAAAATATGCGTTAATCTGTGATTTTTATTATATATTTGTACCCATAAATTAATGGACTATGTTTGAATTTCAACAATACTTAGGTTTTTTAGCGTTTCTGATTATTTTATTAATCGGTTTTTGGTTATTGATTTTTTTAACTGCAATTATTCCTTATTGGATTGGTGGTTCATTAATGGAGCGCCTAAAAGAAGGTAAAGAAAAGAAAAATGAAGAAAAGGCTTAGTTTAATCGTCTTTTTCTTACTATAATAACAAAAGCTCACATAAAATGTGAGCTTTTGTTATTTATGAAACTTTCATTCAACCAAACCTACCTCTGGTTCAAAAACATGGACTTGTATTTTTATACACTAAGGACTTATACATAACCTACAGTTAATTAATAAAGCCCCCATTTTTACGATTTGACATAATTGCTATGTGAGGTAAATAAAGGATATTCGATAAAAAAAGACCTAACTTGATTAAGCAGGTCTTTATTGTTTATGTAAATTAATGAAAGATACTTACTTTAAAACATATTAAAAGCCTCCATCGTCATCAAAATCACCACCATCTTTTTTTCCATTTCTTTTCTTCTGTTGATTAAAACGATATACAATAGAAGCGGTTATTTGTCTTACTCGCCATTGAAATTCATTTTCTGAAGTAAACAACAACTCACCATCAGCATTCAGCGCACGTGTAGATTGTATTCTTCTTCTTGAATTGAATACATCTCTTACATTAAACGAAATGGTAGCATTATCATTCAAAATATCTTTACTAAATGCTAAATCTAAAGATAGAATAGGATCAGTTTTGGTTTGAGCATTTTCTAGTGGTCCACGGTAAAAACCATTGGTTTGCCAATTGATTCCCCAGGGCAATTCAACCCTAGAACTTAATCTACCAAACCAACTTAAGTTCGTGGCACCAAAATCAACCCCTCTAAACTCTCCTCGACTTTCAAATCTAAAGTAATTAAAGCTACCGTTGAATCTAATTTTTTTAGCAGGATTATAGAGCACACCAAGCTCACCCCCTATTCTTTCATTCACAGACAAGTTAATTGGTCTATTAATAATCACGTTAATTCCATCTTGAGTAATAATACCTAGATCTTCCTGTATACGCTCAAAAGAATCCTCTTCTCTTTGGTAATAAACAGAACCCGTTAAAGTAACTTTATCCCATTTTTTTAAATAACCTAAATCAACGGCATCTGCAAATGCGGGTCTTAAACTTGGATTACCTTGAAAAATATTCGTTCTACTTGTTCGTGAAGGAAAGGGATTAATAAACCAATTTCTAGGTCGGTTTATTCTTCGGTTATAGCCTAAAGTAACTTCAGATTCATCGGGAAGCTCATAAATTAAGTTTACTGTTGGAAAAAAGTTACTAAATCGGTTATCAAAATCAGTTTCAACTTCGCCATCGGGATAAAATTGTTCTAAGCTAGACAGATCATCTAACAAAGGAGTAGTTTGTCCCTTCAACTGGGTATATTCATAACGCAAACCAAGCAAGAATGAAAAATTATCGCCAATTTTATCACCGTATTGTACATAACTTGCTGTTACATTTTCATTGTAATTAAAAATATTAGACAAGTTATCTTGAATGAGGTTGGATGGATTCTCCTCTTCTCCAAGAAAAAGTTCAAAACGTGTTCTATTATCATTATAATCACCTCTAAAACCAGCCTCAAATTGTCCATTCTCACCAACAGGTCTAACATAATCTGCCTGAATTAAATAACCAATTTCATTACGTTTATCAAAAATCTGTTCTTGAGCTAATAAAAAGTCATCTTCACCTTGAATGGTAAATTGATTTTCTACAATATTCACTTCTTCGTCTCGATTTCTCCAAGAAACTTGGGCATCTACTTCTAACTTATGGTCTCTATTGTCCTTGTCAAAAATCTTTCTATAGTTTACAGAGGTCTGATAACGATTATCCGAACGGTCTTCTAATTCTTCTCTTAAAGTAGAACTATCAAATTCATTACCAATAAATCGATCAGTTAAATTTTCGTTTAAGTATTCTCTATTTCCTGGTCTAGCGTATATAGAATAAGTGATCGACTCCTCATCAGAAATAAAATATTCAGCACCCGCGTTAATTGAAAAATTTTCAATATCTCTGTTATACTGTCTGTCTTCTACAATACGATCAAAAGAACCCGAAGTAAAGGTGTTATCAAATTGTGCGTTTCCTGGTGGCTTTCTTCTAGCATACGTCAACGTGCTAAAAATATTAAATTTTTCAGTTCGAAGATTACCATTTAAAGTCACACCATTATTAAGAGGAGTACCTGTAGTTAATTGTGCTGAGCCATTAAAACCCAATGTACGATCTCTTTTTAAAATAATATTGATAATGCCTGCTGTACCTTCAGCATCATATCTTGCAGATGGAGAAGAAATCACCTCAACACGCTCAATGGCTTCTGCTGGAAGTTGTTGAAGTACATCTTGGTCTCCAAATCCAGCTAAAGTAGATGGCTTACCATTAATTAAAATACGAACATTTTCATTTCCTCTTAAACTAATGGTACCATCTACATCAGCAGAAACAGAAGGCACATTATTAAGTGCGTCACTAACCGTACCTCCACTTATAGTTAAATCCTTTCCAATATTATAAATACGTTTGTCTAATTTCACTTCAACTTCAGTCTTTTCTGCAACCACATTAACCTCATCTAAAACATCTACTTGAGATTGTAATTCTATAGTACCAAAATCTAAGTTTTGATCAACTTTCACATTTTTGAAAACACGAGGTTCAAATGAGATAAACTCTATTTTTAGTGTATATATACCTTGCGGAGCTTCTAACATGAATTTTCCTTCCATGTCAGTAATACCACCATCCACAACATTATCATTAGCTGGATTAATGATACTGACCGATGCCATTTCTAATTCAAAGCCTTGGTCATCAACAACCTTACCAGTTATATCAAATTCTTGAGCAAAAGTTGAAACTCCAATTAAAAAAGCGAAAATTAAATATGCGTAGTTCACAGTTATTTTTTATAAGTAAGACCATATGGAACTAGCTTGGTTTAAAGCGGATGAGTTAAAACTAAGTTAAGGCAAAAAAAACACTTACATATCTGACACTTAATTAACGTAAAGGTTGAATTATTTTTATGAAAAACAACATCTAAAACGCGAGCGTTGAGTTATATTTAATTTATTAAGACTTAGTACAATAACCCTGAAGTCCCTAAATTATATAATTTTACTTTACAATCTTTTTTGATTTAGCCTTATAAAATTTCTTGTATTTTTTAAATGCAAAATGACCTAAAACCAACCATAGTATTAAACTACCAAAGATAAATTGATAGCTGATAATTTGATCACCACTAGCATAGGAATGTAATCCTGTAAGATAAAAATTTACTCCAAAATAAGTCATTAAAATAGAACCAAAAGCAATAATTGAAGCCCAATTGAAGGCAAATAAACCGCGTAAACCTGGTACCAAGCGCATATGAATCACAAAAGCATAGACAAAAATACTAATTAATGCCCAAGTTTCTTTGGGATCCCAGCCCCAGTATCTTCCCCAGCTTTCATTAGCCCATTGTCCTCCTAAGAAATTTCCGATAGTTAGCATAATTAAACCAACTGTTAGCGCTATTTCATTAATATAAGTAAGCTCTTGTATATTTAATTTCATTTTTTTCTGATTAGAAGAATTTGTAGCTAACATTAAAAATAACGCTAATATACCAATAATACATCCTAACAAAAACGGACCATAGCTACCTACAATTACAGCCACATGAATCATTAACCAATACGAGTCTAAAACAGGTTGTAAAGTAGAAATACTTGGATCTAACCAATTTAAATGAGCTACCCAAAGCACAATAGCCGTTACAAATGCAGTAGAGGCAAGTGTTAATTCGCTTTTTCTTCCAAAGGCAAAGCCAAAAAACATTGATGCCCAGGCTACATAAATCATACTTTCATAAGCATTACTCCAGGGTGCGTGACCAGATATATACCATCGTGCAACAAGACCAACTGTGTGAGCTATGAATAGTAAAATCAAGATAGCTTTAGTAGAAAAAATCAGATACTTAATGACTTTGTTCTTTTCCTTAAAGATTTTAAATAGGACTGCAATAATCATTATCAAACCTATCAACAAATAGTATTTATACAACTGATTAAAAATGTCAATTTCATTGTATAAAATTTCAGTTTTTATTTTGCTCTCTTCAGGTATAACTTGATATCCGTGTTTGTTTTGGAAGCCACTAATAATATTCAACAACTCTTCTGGTTGTTCATAATTATTGTTTTCTTTAGCTATTTGAAGTGTTTCCATATATAAAGGAAATACGTTGTGTACAATAACTGAATCTTTATCAACAAAAAACACTTCTTCTTCTTCATCTCTTATTTCAGGTATAGAAACCCAACGGTTAGTTGGACTACCAGGTACAGGGAAAATTCTTAAAAAATTACCTTGCAAGGTGTTGTACAATAAATTAACACGTTCATCTGCTTCAATAAAATCTTTCTGAAACTGGTTAGGGACCTGTGCTTGGTATGCGTCTTCTAAAAAAGGAGAAAGTTTATAGGAGCCATCTGAACCAAAAAAATCGGTTAGAGCAACATGCTTTATCCCTTTATCAATTCCAAGAACCTTATGAATAGAATCATTTTTTGGCTGTAGGTAAATAACTGGTGCAGGGTACCAGTTGTTAGGGTTTTCAATCATTGAAATCAATACTTGGTCTGGAGTTAAACCTGCATAGTCATTTGACCTTCTCAACTTTCTCAGCAATTGAGAGGAGTAGGTATTTATTGGCTTCATTCTACCTCCATAATCCTGAATAACTAAATTACCAAATTTTTTAGCATGCGCTTTATCAACAGCATTTTCTCTTAGCAACTTCTCTAGCGCTTCTCCGTCTGCCCTTGGTATAGCTTGGTTAGAATGAGTTTCTGCCATTTCTTCCTGATCAACATCGTTTACCGAAGGAATGGTATCATTGTTAGTTTGGGCAAAGGAATTTAACCCCAAAAACAAAATAAATATACTTGTTAATTGTGCTTTTTTCTTTTTCACTTTATCTATTTTCTTTCTTAATTCACCAAATCTTGAATTCCTATCAAACATAATAGCCATCAGTCCGAAGTAGAGTAAAAAATATCCTATATAAGTAATCCAAGTTCCCCACCAATCTTTATTTACACTCAAAACAGTTCCGCGCTCATCTGGATCAAATGAGGCTTGAAAAAATCGATAGCCACTGTGATCTAAGACATGATTCATAAAAATATCATAGTCGTATGAGTTTGCACCATCAACCACCTCTACTTTACTCATGTAAGATTTATAACTTGGTTGAGAGCGGTCTTCAGTACCTGGGTGTTTCTCTGCAATAAATTCATTTAATTTTAAAGAAAATGGCAATTCTAATTCTTTACTTCCATACCTTAAATGCACTTCAAAACCTCCTACTTCAACTTTTTCTAAATCTTCTAAAACACCTTTCCCCCCTAACATAGAAACTATTTCAGAGTCTCCACCTGAACTAACCTTGATACGAACACCATCGGGTGTGTTTTGACCTGGGCGCTCTTCTTTAACAATATCATACCTAGCCTTTACAGCTTCTTCAGGAAAAACAATCTGCATTCCACCAATATTGTAAAGTGATCTTAATTGTAGTTCTTGTATACTATCAGCTACCAACATTCCTTTAGACTGGTCTGCCATTTTCATGTATTCTCCTTGAAAAGGAGACTCTATAGTATATCCTGTAGCATTAGTACCATTTATATTTACAGCACCGTCTGTACGCTTATTAAAAGCAAATAAAACATTGCTGATATTAGCCACTTGCCCACTTCTTAAAAATCGGTCTTGCCGTTGACCTGTACTTGCTGTTTCAACAAGTTTTAAATAATAATCACCTTCTTCATCTTCTACTAAATCATCTTTAGCTTGATGAATAAAATCCACTACTTCAAAATTAACAGGAACGCCATTAAAAGCAGTTTTTACAACTTGATTATTATTGATTTTAGGAGCTAACATCATTTTATGATGCTGTTTTAAACGTTTTGGTTCACCCTCAATTTCACCATAGATGACTGTAGTTAAAAAAGTTTTTTCAGAGAGCATTGTGTTGGCAACTTCTCCTTCTCTAATTGGCATAATCCCCTCATAACCAATATATCTAGTTACCCAGGCTCCTACTAATATCAAAATAAAAGAAAGATGTAAAATTAAGGTTGTCCAGCGCTTTTTGCTTAAAAGTTTGTATCTAAAGATATTCCCCACAAAATTAATAACAAAAAAAACCATAATTACTTCAAACCACCAAGCATCATAAATCCACTTTCTAGCGGTTAAAGTGGTGTAGGAATTTTCTACAAAGGTTCCTACCGCCATGGCAACAGCGTAAATTATAAATAGAACAGCCATCAATCTTGTAGAAAAGAGAATTTCAGCTATTTTCTTTTGAATCATAACAAAAAATTTGAATGACAAAGATACTCAAAAACCAATGATTTTTGATAGGTTTACTATCAATCTAACTTATAAGTCTATGTTAATTTTGAATCAATCAAAATAAGTCATAAAATCATAGATTTCTTTCAAATAATAAGTGTTTCGTTGCTTGGAAAAAATTACCTTTGTGTTTATGAAAACAATAAGCATTTTTGGAACTGGCAATGTTGCTTTTCACATGATTAAGGCTATTTCATTGTTGAAAAATTATAAAATCCTTCAAGTGTATGGTCGAAGTGAACAAAAACACTACGACTTTTCAAATGAATTTAATTTTGACCTCAAGACCACTTCAGACCTAAACGAGATTCAACCTGCTGATTTTTATTTGGTATGTATTAAAGATGATGCTATTGAAGAATTTATAGAAAAAATTGCTCGACCAAATATAATCTGCATGCATACTTCAGGAAGTCTTCCTCTTTTGGATAAAAATTGCAAAAACGCTGTATTCTATCCGCTTCAAACCTTCAGCAAATCAAGTGAATTGAATTATGCTGAAATCCCTTTTTGTATTGAAGCAACAGAGGAGGATGTTTTTACAAAAGTAGAAGAACTTGCTTTGGCTATTTCAGACAGTGTTTTTTCAATTTCAACGGAACAAAGACGTTCATTACATGTTTCTGCTGTTTTTGTTTGCAACTTCGTCAATCATCTATATTCCCTTGGTGAAGAAATATGCAAAGAAAAAGGCGTTCCTTTTGAGATTTTAAAACCTCTAATTAAAGAGACCGCATCTAAAGTACAACAAATTTCACCTACAGAGGCACAAACTGGTCCAGCTAAAAGAAATGATCAAAACACCATACAGTCTCATCTAAGACAACTGTCAGGTAAAGACCAGAAAAACGTTTACCAACTACTCACAAATTCAATTTTAAACACCTATGGATACTAATTACAAACACCTTTTAAACGATATAAAATGCTTTGTCTTTGATGTAGATGGAGTGCTAACAAATGGATCGCTTCAAATTTCTGAAAACGGACAGTTACTTAGAACAATGAATGTAAAAGATGGTTTTGCGCTTAAATATGCCATTGAAAAAGGCTACGAAGTGTGCATTATTTCAGGAGGGAAAAATGAAGGTGTAAAAAGAAGATTAAAAGCTTTAGGTATTACCAATGTTTATTTGGGTGTTCATGATAAAGTTGAAGTCTTAGATGAGTTTTTAGATGTTTACGGCTATCACAGAAATCAAGTGGCTTACATGGGAGATGATATTCCCGATTTATACCCCATGAAAGAGGTGAAATTAGCTACCTGCCCACAGGATGCAGTACCCGAAGTAAAAGCTGTTGCACATTACATCTCGCACAAAAAAGGAGGAGAGAATTGTGTTCGTGACTTAATTGAACAAGTGTTGAAAGTGCAAGGCAATTGGCAATCTTAAAAACATTTTTAAATTACCTACTACTTCTGCGTTTACCCAATTTATTTATGATTGGACTTACACAGTACCTAATTGTATTTGTGGTATACCCTCAATACAATTACCCTGCTACAATTCATACCATTTCCTTTGGATTAATTTCTTTTGCCACCCTTTTAATTGCTGGTGCCGGAAATGTGATTAACGACTTTTTTGATCAAAAAACAGACAACATTAATCGGGTAAGCAAAAAAGTAATAGGAAAATCAATTAAAGAGTCGTCAGCATTAATTTATTATATCAGTTTAAATTTAATAGCACTAATTGTTTTATGCTGGGGGTTATTCTTGCTCAATCAAATGTCTAAAATTTGGCTATTTATTGCATGTGGATTCTTTCTTTACTTATATTCCAAACGCCTAAAGGGTGTCTTTTTACTTGGTAACCTTGTTGTAAGTTTACTTATTGTAATCAGTTTATGGGTTTTCCCTTTTCTAATAGCATCCCAAAAAAAATTTGATCAAGACTACGTTTTTGAATTTTTAGTTAGTGTTTCTATACTTGCTTTTTTGCTTAATTTAACTCGCGAAATCAACAAAGATATTGAAGATATAAAAGGAGATTATGCATCTGGCCATCAAACGCTTCCTATTCTATTAGGAAGAAAATCAACACATTACATTATTTATTTTTTACTATTCCTATCCTTAGTGAGTATCCAACTTCATTTCTATTTTTGGATTGCAAGAAGCTGGTGGAGCATATTGTATTTCACTCTTCTTATATTTACTCCACTGCTATTTGTTATTTTTGAATATCAGAAAAATAAAATAAATTACAAAAAAATCAGCCTACTATTAAAAATTAGCATGTGTTTTGGCTTAGGAAGTTTGCTATTCATTTAAAATAATAAAAAAATTATGCTTACAGAAATTTCAAAAAAATGGGATATAATTTTAGCTTCAAAATCACCAAGAAGAAACCAACTACTTGCTAAGTTAGGCTTAAATTTTAGATCTATTACTAAGGAAGTTAAAGAAAACTATCCAGAACATTTAATCAAAGAACAAATCACTAATTACTTAAGTGAAAAAAAAGCGGATGCATTCACAGTTGAAAAACCTAATCAACTTGTGATTGCAGGCGATACAATTGTGTGTAAGGACACTGAGGTTTTAGGTAAACCGAAAGACAAAAAAGAGGCTTACACTATGATTGAATCACTATCGGGAGGTGTTCATGAAGTAATCTCCTCTTTTTGTATTAAAACAGAAAAACAAAAAATTACAAAAAGTGATGTAGTGAAAGTCTACTTTAAGGAATTAACCTCTGATGAAATCAGTTATTACATCGATACATTTTCTCCCTACGACAAAGCAGGTGGATATGGAATACAAGAATGGATTGGACAGATAGGAATCACAAAAATTGAAGGGTCTTTTTACACTGTAATGGGGATGCCTGTTCATTTAATTTATTCTAGTTTAAAACAATTGATGATGTGATTTTTTATCAATAAAAACTAAAATCTTACTGAAAATTGACCTATGTATTTCAATCAAGAAATACGAAGTTAAAATGAGGTATTAAAATTTAGCGTTAACCCTGAACTTTCTGGCACAAACCTACACACCCCACCTACACAGACCAAACCTCCACGTTGGCGACCGTAATTAAGAGCCACACGATAGGCGCCTATTCGGTAAGCTCCACCTACATTTAAATAATGTACGCGTTCTTCGGGTTTATCGCTACCGTAATTCCAGATATCCCAGAAATAAACCGATAAATTCTCATTGAAATTATATTCAATGGATCCTCCAAACCAATCTTGACGATCACCAACAGCCCACATTTTTTCAAGTTCAAAGCGCAGGGAACGCTTTCTTGTAAAGTTGTAGGTGGCTTCAGCAGTCACAATATCCGCCCTTACTAAATCGCCTCCCCCTAACAATCTTTGATCATAATATTGATTGATATAATTGAAGCCCAAATGCCAGGTTTCATTAACTTTCTTTTTAATTTCTATGCTATAATCTGAAAAATATTTATTTCCTCTTCCAAAAAAATCAACGTCATAATCAGGCGGATTAAATGTGTACCTCCCTGGCAAATTGTACCAATTGGAATAATTTAAGAAAATATGAGTACCGTGCTTTCCTCCCAAAAAAGTACCCTTCTTAAATTTATAAAAGAAGTCGATTTGCCCACCCGTTTCACCGGCACGCATAACCTGCGGATCTTCAAATAGTACAGAATGCTGTGCTTGAAATACATAAATATTAGCTAAGAGAGAATGGTGCTGTTTAGTCAATGCGGGAGTGAAATTTATGAAGGTATCTAAGTAGTCAAAACTAGTTTGTGGTTCACCTTCAAAATTTGTAAACACTTCTGGTTCTCTTCTTGAATAAAAGCCCATATTTTCCATACGCCGTAAATTGACATCTAAACCAAAACCAGATTTAGAATACCCAAAATTAAGTGTGACCGCATTACCAGATTTTGCAGATTGATCAGACAACAAGTTTTGAACATTCAAAATCCCATCCTCAGATTTATAGTTGGCTTCAGCAACAGCATAAAATGCCCCCCACATATAATCTGCTCGTAAAGAAAAAGCATTGGTTAATTCATCAAATTCAGGATTTTGTAATTGCGGATAAGCATCAAAAGACTCATACCTGCCTACGTAACTTAAGCCAACACTGAGATCTTGGTTCTTCTCATATAAATTAAGATATTCAGCTAAAAAAAAATCAGCATTAAAACCAAAGATATCACCAGAAGTAACGCCGAAACCAGATCTTTGCCTCCCATATAAAGCAGTAAATTCCATGTTATAGTTAGGTGCAAATTTTACTCTTCCACCACGCAAAGCAGAATTTATCCCTAACGCACGATCCTCCCAAGCGCGTAAAATCATTCCATTACCAAACTGCTCATAAAAATGACCGAGAGTGACATCCCATTTTTCGTCTTTATAATTCAAAAAGTAGATTCCAAGATGAGTTCCTTCAAATTTAGGATTATAATTTAAAAGTGCATTTTGCTCATAGGCTTCAATTTGCATTCCTGCTGTCCATTTATTGTAATTATAATTAGCGTACAAATAATTATTAGATCGAAGTTGATCTTCTGGAACAATAGCACTTTCTAACCCAGAATCCTCCACATAATATTGTACATTAGACTCTAAGCCACCGTAAAATCTGCCAAAGTACTTGCTTTCTTTTTCATTATCCTCCTGCAAATTGATAGATTGATCTTGAGCAACAACAGAAAACACAAACAACAACAACAAAGCTGTAAATAACAAAGTAGTATGTTTCATATCCCTACAATCCCTTGATTACCTCATAAAGCTCATGTTCAGCTCCTTGGGTGTAACCATTAAAGATATGTTCAATTTTCTGATTTTTAACCACAATGGAGTAAGGAATATTTACAATAGACAAAGCCCTTTTTAATTCTTGATTGCCATCAAGTAATACTTGGTAAGGCCAATCTTTACCGTTAAGCATAGGTCTAACTCTTCGTTGAGTTCTTGAATCATCGGTTGAGATGGCAACTAGCTCCATATTGAGCTCTTCAGACCAATCTTCATAATATTCACTTATTGCTTCCAATTCAGAAATACATGGTGCACACCAAGTAGCCCAGAAAGAAAACACATAAACTTTATCTTTTTCAGCATATTCATGCTTAATATTAATTGGTTTATTTTTAAGATCTTTAATAGTTATACTAGGCAACTCATTCTGTGCATAAGCAGTTAGACTAAAAATAGTTGCAAATAAAAAAAGAAAGAGTGACTTCATTTCAATGAATTTTTAAAGTTAAGGCAATATTAAAACAATATTTCTAAAAAACAAGGATTAAGATAGTTTTTTGATTTGGCGTTAAATTAAATAAAAAATTATTTTATATTTGTTATGCATAAAAACACAAAAACTATGAAAACAAAATTATTTTTCGCTTTAATTACAATATTTGTAATTCAATTTAATCACGCTCAGATTGATGACGGCTCTGTAGCTCCAGACTTCACTGCTGATGACATCTTCGGGAATACGCACAATTTACAAGATTACTTAGATGACGGCAAGACTGTTATTCTTAATATTTCAGCTACGTGGTGTGGTCCTTGCTGGAATTACATGCAATCAGGTGCTTTTAAAGACGTTTATTACAGTCACGGAGAACCCGGTTCTGATGAAGTTGTAATCTTATATGTGGAAGGAAGCGCAGATGCAGCAGATGCTGTTGATTTATTGTATGGTATTGGAGGTAACACATTAGGAAATTGGGTAGATGGAACTCCATATCCTATAATAGCAAGCCAAGCTATTGCTTCTGCTTATGAAATCACTTATTTCCCAACAGTATATAGAATTTGTCCTGATGGTTTTGTTTACGAAATGGGGCAATTAAATAGAGAAGGAGTAATAGAACACCTTAATACAAACTGCAGTGGAGTAGAGCTTATGGATGAAGCAAATCATGTGATGGCCGAACTAAATCAAATTACTGTCTGTGATGATGGCGAAACTACTGAAGCAGAAATAGTTGTTACTAATTATGGAGCTAATGTTACTTCCTTAGATTTTGAAATAGACATCAACGGAACATTAGAGTATTTTTCAGAAAACGTTAACCTTGGTAAATGGCAATCTATAACTTTAAATACTGAAATTGTAGCCAATGAAAATGACCAAGTTTCAGTTAAGGTTGTAGGTGCAAACAATGAAACTCCTCACAACTTAAGCCTTGCGCAATCTAATCCTACTGAAGTAGAAGTTTCTGCGTTAACTGGTAGAGATATTGAAGTGAGAGTATATACAGATAATTACCCAGGTGAAATGTCTTGGCAAATATTGAATGAAGAAGGAGAAATAGCCGCTTCTGGTGGTCCGTACAAAGAAGGAAAAGACGACAATTTTGGAGGTGGTGGTTTTTTTGCCCAAACTACTGTTTTCCACAATGTTCAACTACCAGAAGGCGAACAATGCTTCTCTGTTCGTTTAATGGATAGCTATGGAGATGGATGGAGCTTGTCTGCTGGTAATTGGGACCCAGGTATAGAAATATTTTATGAAGGAGAAAGCATCTACAAAGAACTGGTTGGAAACTTTGGAACCGAAATTGTATTTGATAGAGCAATGAAACATTCGGTTACTATGAACGCTGAAGACTTTACTTTTAATACATTAGAAGTTTACCCAAACCCTAGCAACGGTAGATTCAATATAACCAGCTCAGACGAGTTTGATGTGACTATCTTCAATATGCAGGGAAGAAGAGTTTTTTATCAAAAAGGATTAGACAGAAATGCTAGTATTCAACTTGAAGAGTCCAGTGGTGTTTATATTGCTGAGTTCGTTTCAGGAACAAAAAAATCAACTCAAAAATTAATAATTAAATAAATGAAAATGAAAATCACACAATTCTTAAAACTATCACTTGTAATCATATCAATGGGATTCTTATCAGCATGTAGTAGTGACGATGATAGTTCGTCTAATACAAATCAACCAGGCGATAGAGTGTTACATATAGAAAAATCTGATGGTAGCCTGTTTGAAGATGGAGAAGTTATTACGTTTAACGAAATTGGAAGCAATGATATTAGATTAGATAACGGCAAACTAAAGTTCTTCCTAAAAAATGTGGGCAATGAAAATATAAATGTAAAAATAGAAGTAAAAGAAATTAGAGGAACAGACGGTTCTTTATTTACCTTTTGCGTACAACCACTTTGTATTTTTAATGTAACTGAGGGTGAGTCTTACCCACAAAATGGAACTGTTATTGCTCCTGGACAAGTGAACAGTGATGACGATTATTTTATTAATAATGATGCTGGTGATGAAAGTACAGTTTCTATAGAATATGATTTACGTTTTTACGTTGTGGACGATGAAGGAAATCAATTTGATGACCTAACAATCACCTACCAATTTTTACCTAACTAAAACCAAAGTTATAAGCTAGGTAAAATGTAAGTTAAAATAAAATCTCAATTTAACCTTAAAAAAGTTCAATTGGGATTTTTTTGAAATAATAAAATGAAAAAAATACAAGCCTTTTTAATTGTTTTTATAGTTGTTCTCTTCACCAAATCATGTAGCGAAAAATACGAAACAGTAAGTGGAGAATCATTTATTTTTATTACCATTAATGGTAGCTCAAAGATTGTTGGAAGTGAAACCCAAATTCGTGTATTTTCTGAAAAAGGTGAAGAGCTTACAGACGATTCTCAAATTTATGTGAATGAACAAGTAATTGAGGGCAACACTTTTGTTACAGATGAGGTTGGAGTTTATGAAATCAAAGCAAACTACTTTGAAACAGAATCCGAACCAGTTTCTGTTCAATACCATGATGAATCAGAAATATTCTTCAAAAAAAGAGTGCTTGTAGAAGATTACACAGGTACCTGGTGTGGCTGGTGCCCAAGGCTTTCTCACGCCATGAAATTAGTTGATGAAGTTACTAACGATGATGTTGTTTTTATAGCAATTCACAGAGCACCAACTGGAACCTCTGACCCTTATAATTATGTATTTGCTGAAGAACTTGAACAAATGATTAACACCCCTGGATACCCAAAAGGATTTATTAATCGAATACATCAATGGAAGTTTCCAGAACCGCTAAATATTAATCAAGTTATTGAATTCAGTCAAAATCCTAGTCCTAAACTAGGTCTTGCATTAAATTCAGAAATAATCGGTAACGATATCAATTTAGTTGTAAAGGGAAGGTTTGAAAAAGATTATCAAGATTTAAAAGTGGTTGTCCAGCTTCTTGAGAATGGTTTAATATGGCCTCAAGTAAACTACACCGAGTACTACAATGGTGATAACCCAATAGAAAACTATAGGCATGATTATACGCTTAGAAAAACAATTACTGATATTTTAGGAGATGAAATACCTAATTCACTTACAGTAGAAGGAAGTAATTGGCAGGAGGAATATACTATTGAAATTCCTGAAGTTATTGAAAATCAATCTCAACTACAACTCGTAGCTTTTATAGTAAACAACAATAATGAAGTAGTTAATGTTAGACAAAGTTATGTTGGGGAGGTGCAAGAATTTGAAATTGAACAATAAAGAATAAATTAATTTTTCACAAAAAAGGGAGCCAAAAGCTCCCTTTTTTTTACGATTTAAAATTATACACTAATTTCTTCTTCTTTGGTTTTTTCACTTAAATCAAAATTAAGCTCTACTTGGTTGTGAACTAAGTCTTCAAAGGTTTCTCTTTTCCTAATTAAATGTGCTTCATCATTATACCACAAAACCTCAGCTGGTCTAAATCTAGAATTGTAATTACTAGCCATAGAAAAACAATAAGCACCGGCATTTTTAAAAGACAAAATATCACCTTCCCTTATTTCATTAATCATTTTATTATTGGCAAAAGTGTCCGTTTCACATATATAACCAACAACCGAATAAAATCGTTTTGTAGCATTTGGATTCGAGATATTTTCAATTTCATGATTAGAACCATAAAACATCGGTCTAATTAAATGATTAAAACCGGTATCAACATGTGCAAAAACAGTTGAAGTAGTTTGCTTTACCACATTTACTTTAGCTAAAAACTGACCTGCTTCACTCACCATAAATTTCCCTGGCTCAAAAGCCAAGGTTAATTCTCTTCCGTAATTTTTGCAAAATTCATTAAATCGAGTACTGAGTTTTTGACCTAATTCCTCAACGTTGGTCTCAATATCATTGGCATGGTAAGGAACTTTAAATCCACTTCCAAAATCTAAGAAATCAAGATCTTTAAAGTTTTTAGCTGCATCAAATAAGATTTCTGCTGCATGTAGAAATACGCCTATATCTAAAATATCACTTCCTGTATGCATGTGAATACCGTTAATATGCATGCCTGTATTTTCAACAATTCTTAAAATATGAGGCATTTGATGAATGGATATACCAAATTTTGAGTCAATATGACCCACAGATATATTCGTATTCCCTCCCGCCATTACGTGCGGATTAATTCGTATACATACTGGTACGCTTGGATGCTTGGCACCAAATTGTTCCAAAACAATTAAATTGTCAATATTAATTTGCACTCCTAAATCTACGGCTTGCTCTAGTTCATCTACAGAAACACCGTTTGGGGTATAAATAATCTTTTCTGGTGAAACACCAGCTTTTAAACCCAACATCACCTCCTGAATAGAAACCGTATCTAAACCGCTTCCTAATTCATTAAATAATTTCAGAACAGAAATGTTTGAAAGTGCCTTTACTGCATAATGAAGACGCAAGTGTTTAACCTGTTTAAAAGCATCATTTAAACGTTTATACTGACTCATAATTTTATCAGCATCATAAACGTAAATTGGACTTCCAAATTCTTCAGTTACTTTTAAAAGGTCTTCTCTTTTCATGATTTAAAAAATTAATTAAAAAAATACCCCCATAACTTATGGGGGTTAGTTATTTATAAAACGTTGCAAAATTAAGCATTAAAATATTTACTTTGCCAAATTGCTGAACTAAAATTCTTTCCCTTAGCAAAACCATAATACAATGCAATTGTTCCCATCCATTTAATCATAAACATAAACAACATTATTTTCTCTGTAGTAGTGTTTTCAGAAAGTAAACCAGAGGGAACCAAAAATGTAGCTATGGCACTAACTGCAAATAATGCAATCATAAAATTTTCAAATGTTTTTAGTGGCCACATCAAAATCTTTCTCAACGGATGTAAGTCGCTTCCCCATTGGTGAATAAAGTAATAGTAATCATTACCCATAGAAGCTAACAGAATAGGATCATCTGCATTTTCTAACTTGAATAGCTTTGCTGGAGCAATCATCTTAAAATTATTTACCTCAATACCGTGCTCATTTTCTAAACCAAGAATTGTGTTATAAGCCTCCTGTGGGATTGCGCCTTTAAATAATTTAGCGTCTAAAAAACGCAAGCGATAGTCTACGCAAATTTTCTCTATTTGTGATATGTGATATATCCTAGAAGAGTCTAATAGATCAAACTCAAATTGATTTGGAATTTTATTATTTGGAACATCTGAAATTCGTTCAGTGATTTTTTCTGTAGGAGTGGGTTGTTTTAAAAGTTGATTTACTTCATTCAGCAAAGCCTCTTCGTTGCATTTCCCTCGTTCTACATCCAGTTTCTCTTTGATATTTACTTTATCTAACATAGCAACATTTTTATTCAAATGTACAATTTGAATTCGTTTGTCTCAAAATGAAAATTAAATTTTAACTTGATATAAATATAAATTCAAGTAGAAAATTTTAATTAAACAAAAACCATCTAAAAAGATTTGCGTTTATAAAAATGACAAAAATCAACATCAATTAAATTTATTTAAATTAAGTCTAAATAAATTTGTTTAAATTAAGTGTAGCCAATATATTTGCGCCAATTTTTAATAAATCTAAATAATAATAGATACAAACATGAAAAAAGTAATTTGTTTTGGTTTCATTCTGGTTGCTATTCTTCAACTTAACGCTCAGGATCAGGACTCTCCCAACAACCAAAGTGGAGATGAGTTTTTAAATCAGTGGGCTAATGATAGTATTGAAAACTTAGAAGACATTATCATTTCAGCCAGCAAAATGTTAGGAAGTAAATTTGAAGCTAGAAATAGAACAGGTTCAGCTTATTATATTTCTCCTGAAGATTTAAAAAAACACAATTATTTTAATATTGATCGAGTTTTAGGTGAAGTGCCTGGGGTCAATCTTTATGAAGAGGATGGTTTTGGTTTGCGACCTAATATTAGTATTCGTGGTACCAATCCAGAGCGTTCAAGAAACATTACTTTAATGGAAGATGGGGTTTTAATTGCTCCAGCTCCTTATGCCGCTCCCCCAGCCTATTATTTTCCAAATGTAGCTAGAATGCAAGCCGTTGAAATCTTAAAAGGAAGTAGTCAAGTGCAGTATGGCTCATTTACTACGGGGGGTGCAATTAATTTTGTTTCTACCGAAATTCCTGACGAATTTAAAGCAGAAATAGGGGCTACTTATGGTTCTTTCGGAACAGCTAATTCTATTGCTCGGTTTGGCGATTCTAGTGAACAATTTGGTTATGTAATTGAATATTTAAACAACCGTTCTACGGGTTTCAAGGAACTTGACGGTCCAGGTGGTACAGGTTTTAATCGGGATGATATTATGGCTAAATTCAGGGTCAATTCAAAAGCCGATGCTAGATTTCAACAATCGCTACAACTCAAGTTTCAGTATGCTCGAGAAAACTCTGATGAAACTTACTTAGGACTTACACGAGAAGATTTTAACAGCAACCCATTTAGAAGGTATGCCGCTTCTCAAGAAGATAAAATGATTACTGAAAATAGACACATCACATTAACCCATAATTTTCAGTTCAACGAAAATACACAAATCACAACTACTGCTTACAATACAGAATTTTCTAGAAACTGGTTTAAGTTAGATCGAGTAACAAATATTGATGGTAATGATATCAGTATATCACAAATTTTAGAAACTCCCAATTTGTTCCCTGAAATGATGTCATGGATAAATGGAAGTGCTGATTCACCCGATGATGCCTTGAGAAACAAAAACAACAATCGCGTATATTATTCCAGAGGTATTCAAACTAAATTCGATCATCATTTTTACACCGGAGATATTTTTCACGATATTGAAGTAGGTTTCAGGTATCACCGTGATGAAGCTGATCGATTTCAATGGTATGAAAATTACCGAATGTTAGACGGAAGAATGAGTTTAACTTCTGCAGAAGCACCGGGTAGTGAAAGCAATAGAATTGATGAAGCCGAAGCTATTTCTGCCCACTTTTTATACAAACTAAAAATAAACGACTTAACAATTACTCCCGGAATGCGCTATGAGAACGTAACCATGGGAAGAAGAAACTGGGGAACAAGTGACCTTGACCGTACTGGAGTTGATTTATCTTCAAGAGAAAATAGTGTTGCTCAATTTATTCCAGGCATAGGAGCAAATTATAAGGTAACTAATCAGTTTTCTTTTTTTGGTGGAGCACATAAAGGCTTTGGTCCTCCAGGCTCTGAAGAAGGACAAGACCCAGAGGAAAGCATCAACCTTGAATTAGGAACACGTTTTGATTTTCTTGGTTTTCAAGGTGAACTCATTGGATTTTACAATGATTATACCACCATGCTAGGAAGCAACGCCGCTGCGGGTGGAGGCCCTGGCGCAGATGACCTAGACGTGTTTAATGCTGGTGCAGCTTTAATAAAGGGTATTGAATTTCAAATAGCTTATGATGTATTAGAAAGCAATAGTAAATTATCTATGCCTATTCATTTTAGTTATACGTACACAGACGCACGTTTCAATACTGATTTTGAAGCACCAAGAAGTATTTGGGGGAATGTACAGAGTGGTGATTTTATGCCTTATATTGCAAAACACCAATGGAATACAGGAATAAGTTTGTATGCCGGCAAATTCAGTGCACATGCCAACGCAAGGTTTAGAGATGAGTTGAGAACCTTACCCGGTCAAGGTAGCATACCTGCTAATGAAAGTATAGAAAGCATGTTTTTGATGGATGCCTCTGCTCAATATCAACTTACACCCAAATTAGCCATCTCCTTAAACGCAATAAACTTACTCAACAATGAATATCCAGTAGCCACTGTCCCTGCAGGCTTAAGACCAGGACATCCATTTGGAATTTATGCTGGTTTTAGACTTACCTTATAATCGTAGTAAAAACTCTATTGTCAAAGCCCTGAATTTATGTTCAGGGCTTTTTTTAAACCTTGACTTAGAATCTTTATGTTTTGAATACCAATTTAACCATCAAATGACGCTATTTAGCTCTATTAACGACACTTAATAGTCAAATTGGTATACGGTTATAAAAACCAAACAAATTCTTTTGATGATTTAAAATGAATACATCAAAAAAAAGTAACTTTGAATATATTAATATTCATGGTGAAAAATAAATTCAGTTTTCTTTTTATCTTAATTTTTGTTCACTTAAGCTTTTCTCAAGTTGATACTATTGTGGTGAAAACAGGAGAGCATCTATATGGTGAATTAAAGCAAGTAAATTCTGGTGTACTCATCTTGAAAACATCGTATAGTGATAGCGATTTAAAAATTGATTTTAATGAAGTAGCTACCCTTCACGTTAATAAAAAATGTTTTGTAATACTTTCTAAAGGCCGAAGAAAAACCGGTTTTATTAAAACTAAAAACAATTTTCAAATCTACATTATTGAAGCTGAAGACGGAAAAAAAGAAATATTCAACACACAGGATATTATTCGAATTGAAGTAATGGAAGAACGATTGTGGAAACGTTTTAGTGGTAATTTTGATATCGGCTATAACTTAACAAAAGCCAATAATGCCGCACAGTTTACGTTTTCGGGAGGGCTTTACTACAAGGGACCCGATTGGATTTTTAATAGCGACTTTAACAGCTTTCGTTCCCGCCAAGACAATATAGCTCGTATTGAGCGTACCAATGCCCATGCCGAATTAAAGCGACTTTTTTTGGCTAAATGGTATTTATTAGGATCTTTAGGCTATTTATCTAACACGCAGCAAGCCTTAAATAGTCGTTACAATTCTCGCTTAGGAATGGGACGCTACTTGGTGAGTAATAATAAACTATTATTTGGGCTATCATTAGGAGCGAATTACAATAATGAAGATTTTATAGATGCTACACGCTCACGAGAATCAGCTGAACTCTTTCTTAGTGCAAACCTTAATCTTTTTAATTTTAAGAATATTGAATTGATTTCTAGGATAGACTTTTATCCAAGTCTTACTGAAAATGGCCGCCAACGAACCGATTTTATTTTTGATACCAAGTATAAACTACCTTTAGATTTTTACATCAAAGCTGGGCTTCAGTTTAACTACGATAACCAATCGGCTATAATGGGGAGTAATTTTGATTATATTTTTACAACCGGTTTTGGGTGGAAGTTTAACTAAGAGCACTACTCTTTTAAATGAAAAGGAGATATTAGGATGTCAAATTGTAGTTTTCATGTTTTTGAACGATGAATTTTAGGTCTCTAGAAACGGAATTTATTCCGTTTACTCCCGAAAAAAACAGATAGGCTTTAGCCAAATTGCATCATAATGTTAAATTATTTTTTTACTATACATACATTGAGGTAAAGGCTAAGCGATTATAAAAACGCATAATCCTATAAGCAAAAAAACCTGTGAAATCTTATAATTTCACAGGCTTTCTATTAAGTTAAAATGCTTATTTACCCATTTTTAGCATATTTCTTCTTCATGACTACGTAATATACTAGCGGAACTACGAGTAGGGTCAAGAAGGTGGAAACAATGGTTCCGCCCATGAGCGAAAGTGCTAATCCTTGAAAAATAGGATCAAACAAAATGGCTACGGCACCAATGACCACAGTTCCTGCGGTTAATAAAATAGGCGTGGTTCGTACGGCTCCGGCTTCAACAATGGCTTGCTTGAAGGGGATGCCATCGTTCAATCGAATTTCGATAAAGTCGATGAGCAAGACCGAATTTCGTACCATAATTCCCGCCAAAGCAATCATTCCAATAAAGGAGGTGGCGGTGAAAAATGCACCGAAAATCCAATGTGCGAGAATGATCCCCACCAAGGAAAGCGGAATGGCAATCATCATCACGATAGGCGAACGGAAACTCTGGAACCAACCTACAATCAGCATATAAATGATGAAAATAACACCGATAAAGGCGATACCCAAGTCGCGGAAAACTTCTAGGGTAATTTGCCATTCGCCATCCCATTTTACGGAGTAATCGTCGGTGTCCACCGGAATTTCGGTATAGAGTTCTTCAATGGAATAACCTTCGGGCAGGTGCATGTCTTTAAGGTACTGCTCCATGCCTAAAATAGCATATACGGGGCTTTCTAAATCGCCTGCCATTTCAGCGGTTACGTAAACTACACGACGTTTATTTTTTCTGAAAATACTCTTTTCGATAGGTCGCTCGGTGACGCTTACAAGGTCTCCAATTTCCACGGGATGGCCATGTTGTGAAATCACTTTTAGCTTGAGCAATTCCTCTATATCTGCTTTATCTTCATTGGCGGTTTTATAGACAATCCCCACGTTTTGGTTGGAATTTTCTCGGTAGGCTTGGGCTATAGCGTGTTCGCCTAAACTCAATTGCATGGCATTGACCAATTGTGCGGGAGCAATGCCTTCTAAGCTGGTGCGTTCGCGGTCAATTTCGAAGTGAAGCTCTTTTTGCTCGGCTTCTACACGCCAATCAATATCTACAACGTCTTGGGTTTCGCTGAGGATGTCTTTGATGTTTTGAGCGATTTTGATTTGCTCGTCGTAATCTGGTCCATACACTTCTGCCACAATAGTAGAAAGTACCGGCGGACCAGGTGGAACTTCTACAATTTTGATGTTGGCTCCATACACATCGCCAATTTTTTGCACCTCTTCTCTAAAGGATTTGGCAATGTCGTGGCTTTGCTCGCTTCGGTCGTCTTTGTTGGTGATATTCACCTGAATATCCGCCATTCGCGATTCGTTACGCATGTCGTAATGACGCACCAATCCGTTGAAGGTAATAGGCGATGCAGTACCCACATAGGTTTGGTAATTGATGACTTCCGGTCGATTTTTAACGTATTCGGCAATTTCTTGGGTAACGGCGTTGGTGCGTTCTAAGGTGGTTCCTTCGGGTAAATCGATTACAATTTGAAATTCGTTTTTGTTGTCAAAAGGCAACATCTTCACCAATACCGATTGGTTTAAAAACAAGACCATAGACCCAAGCAACAGAAGCGTGATACCACCGATAAATCCCCAACGTTTTACTCGGCTTTCCAACAACGGACGCTGAATTTTATTGTAAATTTTGTAGATACGGGTTTGCATCAAGTCTTTGTCTTCTTCGTTGTTGGAAGCATCTTCTATATCGTCAAAATCATCGTCTTCTTCTTCGCCTTCAACAGGTTGTTTTCCGTCTTTTTTCAAGAAATGATAAGCTAAATAAGGAACGATGGTCAAAGCAATAAACAGAGACAAAATCATAGTAATGGACGCGCCAATAGGCATCGGACTCATATACGGCCCCATCATTCCGCTGACAAACGCCATGGGCAACACCGAAGCAATCACAATAAAGGCCGCTAAAATGGTAGGGTTTCCTACTTCATTAATAGCATAAATGGCCGCTTTGCGCAAAGACATTTTTTTCTTTTTGAAATGCCGGTGCATGTTTTCGGTAATAATAATCGAATCATCTACCACAATTCCCGTGATGAAAATCAAGGCGAAAAGCGTGATTCGGTTTAAGGTATAATCAAATAAATAATAGCTTAGCATGGTTAAAGCGAAGGTAATCGGCACCGAAATAAACACCACCAATCCGCCACGCCATCCCATGGAAAGCATCACTACTAAGGTTACTGCAAGAATCGCACTGAGTAAGTTGAAGAGTAAATCTGAAACTTTTTCCGAAGCGGTTTCTCCGTAATTTCTGGTGATTTCCATTTTTACATCATCGGGTAAAATATGCTTTTCCCAACGTGCTTGTTGTGCGACAACCGCATCGGCCACTTGCATGGCATCGGCGCCTTTTCGCTTAGCTACCGAAATGGTAACGGCAGGATAAGAAGAAGGCATTTGTGCTTTCATGTCTGTACCCATTCCGTAGCCGAAAGTCACATAGTTTTTAGGCGTTTCTGGCCCTTCAGAAATGTTGGCGATTTGGTGTAAATACACCGGTTGTTGCTGAAACGTACCAACAATAATTTGCTTTAAATCTTCCGGATGCGAAATAAAATTTCCTGTGGTAATCCGAATTTCTTCATCGTTTTTTTGAATGCTTCCGCTAGATGATTTCTGGTGATTGGCTTGAATCATTTCAGTCACCTGAAGAATATCCAAACCATAATTCGCCATTTGTTGATGATTCAACAAAATCTGCAATTCCTTGCTTCGTCCACCAATGTTTTTGGTGGTGGAAACGTTTTCAACTTTTTCAATCTCAACAATCAGCTCGTTAGCGATTTGATGCAACTGATAATCGTCGTAGGTTTCGCTAAACAAGGTAATTCCCAAAACGGGAACATCGTCAATGGAACGGGTTTTAATCAAAGGTTGGGTTACGCCTTTTGGCATTTGGTCCATGTGGCGTCTGATTTCGTTGTGCAATTTCACATACGAACGCTCAATATCTTCCCCTACATGAAACTGAACAATCACCATTCCTTGTTCTTTCATGGAGGTAGAATACACATATTCAACCCCATCAATATTAGAAATGATGCGTTCCAAAGGAAGCATAACGCGGTTTTCTACCTCTTTCGGACTCGCACCGGGGTAGCCCACAAAAATATCGGCCATAGGCACATCTATTTGTGGTTCTTCTTCTCTAGGAATTAATAAAGTTGCGTAAATCCCCACTCCCAAAAACACCACCATTAATAGAATAGTGATTTTTGACGTTAAAAACGCATTGGCTAATTTTCCTGCTATACCGTTTTTCATGTTATTTTGTATTTAGTACTGAGTACAAAGTATTAAGTATTAAGTATTTTTTTGTTCTTAAATTCTGTCATCCTGCATCAGGCAGGCTCGAGTGTTCGTTATGGCGAATGTATCGAGAGCTGGTTTTCAAATGGGTTCTCGATACAATTTTTTGTTCCACTTGCTTCGCTTCGTTGCTCAAAAAACCACTCGAACTGACAAGGTTCTCGATTTTGTCAGCTCGAGTGGCCCGCTAAACCAATTTTAATAGTTTCCAACATTCATCTTGCGGGACGTATCGAGAGCTTTTGCATGGGTTCTCGATTTTGTCAGCTCGAGTGAATTTTTAGTGCTTCAGGTAAAGAAGCATTGAAAATTTTTATCGAGAGCTCGTTTTCAAATGGGTTCTCGATACAATTTTTTGATCCACTTGCTTCGCTTCGTTGCTCAAAAAATCACTCGAACTGACATTATTTTCTCTCACCTAAAACGAAACCTTAATCCCGTTATACAACTTCGAGGTTGCGGAGGTGATGATGTGCTCATCGGCGTTTAATCCGCTGAGGATTTCCACTTGCTCTCCGTTGCTTTCTCCTACGCGTACCCAACGCAATAAGGCTGTTTCTTGCTGACTAACCACATACAAACCCTTCAATTCGCCTCGTCTAATGATGGCCGATTGAGGTACAAAAATTCCTTTTGAGGCTTGGTCGGTGGTTAATTTTAAACTCGCATTCATTCCTGAAAACAAAGCTTGATGTTCTGCTGAAAGAATATTAGCTTTCACTCGGTATTGTCCGCCGGTGGTGGTGGAAGATGAACTGACTTCCGAAACCACCGCCTTTAGTTCTTCTGAAGCATTAGCTAACTGAACGACAGCCGTATCTCCTTGCTGAAAGTTTTGAATATCGCGTTCAGAAACTGAAACTTGCATTTCAAAAACACCGCTTCCTTCCAATTGAAGCATGGCTTGTTGCGGATTAGCTAAATCGCCTTTTTGTACATTTTTGGCGGTGATTACCCCATCAAACGGCGCTTTAATTTGAAAGTATTTCAACTCTGAATTGACTTCTTGCAAATGTTGAAGTGTGGCTTGTTGTTGTGCTTGTGCAGAAGCCAACTGAAGCTCCATATTTTCCAATTCTTTTTCTGAGATGCTTTGCTTTTCTCTTAAATTTCGGTAGCGTTGCACATCGCGTTGGGTGTTGCTGAGTTGCGCGTTCACTTGTTGCAATTGAGCTTCAACTTGGGCTTTTTTCGCTTGTAAATCGGCGTTGTTTAAGCGAATAAGCAATTGCCCTTGCTTGACTTGGTCGCCTGTTTTTACATAGACTTCTTCTACAAAACTCGATCCGCGTGTGCGAATGCTGGTCGATTTAGCTGAACTGATTTTTCCTTTAAAATGAAGGCTTTTAGGAAGTTCGGTTGCGGGTTTTGCTACTTCAACGGCTATGCCTGCTTCGGTGGAAGCGGTTTCTTCTTTCTTCTTTCCACAGCTAATGAGTAAGCTTGAAGCGAATAGTAGTATTCCAAAGGTGTATATTATTTTCTTCATTTTGAGTTGTAATTAGTAGTAAGTATTAAGAATTGAGTACAAAGTATTTGGTTTTTTGTCTTAACTGTTGTCAAGATCTTTGTGCTCTCTGTGCCTTAGTGGTGAAAAAAACCACAGAGACACAAAGGACACAAAGTCTATTTAACATTCCCCAAAAACTGAACTTGCAGTTGGGCTAAGTTGAATTCGAAAATGGATTGGTTGTACAACAATTCTTGGTTGGCCAATTGTATTTCGGCGTTCAGCAAGTCGGTTGTTCGTTCTAGTCCTTCTTCAAATCTGTTTTTTCTAATGTCGAATGCTTCTTGGGCTTGTTCCAACGAAAGTGCGTTTCGGTTGAGTTGATTTTCGGCTTCTTGAAGCACGCGTTTTGCTTTTTCCAATTCTACTTCAGAAGACGCTTTGTAATCTTCAGCTTCCAATTTAGCTTGTTGGAATTGGGCTTTCATTTTTTGGTTTTTGGCAATTCGGCTTCCGCCTTCAAACAAATTCCAATTTAAAGAAGCACCTACAAAAAAGTTTTGCGCACCCGTTCCAAAAACTTCTTCATCAAAATACTGCACATTTCCGAAGGCATTTAAGGTGGGGAGATACATCAAGCCTGTCGATTTCTTCATTTTATCGTAAGCCTCCACGCTCAAATCCATTGCCAAGACATCGCTTCGGTTGGCTAAATCCGTTTCTTGAGTTTCCGCTGAAAGATTCATTTCCAATTGATTGTCAGGAGAAAGTAAGGCGCCTTCTTCATTCATCATATAATGCATATAATCTGAAATATGCGCCACTTCGTTGTTGGCTTTGCTCAGGGCATTTTCAACTTCGTTTAATCTTACTTTTGCGCTCAACACATCCGATTTCACCAACAAACCTTCTGCATAAAAATCTTCTATGCTTTGCAAGTTAGCTTGAGCGGTAGCTTTTGATTTTTCGAGTACATCTACGCTTTTATACGCCAATTGCAGTTGCATGTACAAGCGGTCGGCTTGAAGCAACAAGGCTTCCTTTTTGAAGGTGTTTTGTTGCAATTGCGCATCTGCTCGGTCTTTTAACGCCGAACGCATCACCCACTTATCGAAATTAATCAAAGGTTGTTGCACCTGAAAAGTGGTTACAAAGTTGCTCACCGCCGACGGATTGTTGAGGTTGTTGATGGCGAAATCACTTTCAGAAAAAACACCCTGATTCAACAACGTACCAAACGCCATCACCGGATTATCGGTGCGGTAGGCGGTATGCGAAGCGCTTAATTGTGGTAGAAATGTCGCATTGGTTTCGCGAAATTCTGCCCTCATCTGCAAGTATTCTTGTTCGTTGGCTTGCAGGCTTCTGTTGTTTTGTTCTATTTTGCTTTTGAACTCCTCTAAGCTAATGGATTGCTTGGGTTGAGCAAAACTTATGCTTACGAGGAAGAAAAAAACAATGCTTAAATTTAACTTCATATCACATTAATTTATGGGGCAAAATTAGGGTGATAAGTTATAGCTATTGGTAACCAAAGTTACGCTGAAAGAGAAAATGTGCGAAAGCTGATTTTAGTCAGATACTCATCAAATAAAGAGAAGAGGCGAAAGGATTAGTTTTGGGAAAACTTCAAATAAAAAAAGAGGAGAAATTTAAAAATTCCTCCTCTTTTGTGTATTCATTAAAGTTTAACTATTACTCAACAATAAACTTTCCTTTCATTAAGGCAACATGTCCAGGAAAAGAACAAATAAAATCATATTCTCCTTTATCCTCTGGCGCGGTAAATGTAACAGTGGAAGATTCACCACCTCCTATCATTTCAGTATGAGCAATTACATCATCACCAGCATCTTCTGGAATATAGCCATTATCTGCTGCTCCTGCCGCTTTTTCTCCAAAAGCCATCATATCAACTCCTTGATTAAGCAGAACAAAGTTATGTCCCATTGCTTGTTTACTCATTTGACCAGTATGTTTTAAAGTCAACTCAACTTCGCTACCCGCTTTAACTTTCAACTTTTTCTTATTGAATTTCATTTGGTCACTACCTTCAATAGTAAGTTTTACAACACCTTCTTCAGCATCACTGCTTTCTTCAGATTGTGTTTCTCTTTGTTCAGTTTGGGAACCGATACTTACTTTAGATTCTTTTTTTTCCTCTTTCTTTTCATCTCCACCACAAGCCACTAGACTTAAAGCTAATAACATGCTTAGACTTAATTTTACAATTTTCATTTTTTTCTTTTTTAATTAAATAAAGGATTACTCCTCAACAACTTTAATATTAATTTCTGCGCTTAAGGCTTCACCATAAGACTGATGATACCCATTAGCATACTGCATGGTTAAGGTATAATCACCAGGCTCTAACTCTAATTCAGCTTCTGTTTGAGCATCTCCATAGTGAAGATTAGTTTCATCCATGGGAATGGTTTCTCCAAGTTCATAAAACTCTCCATTAATAATGATATGATGATGACCACTATGATAAATCAGATCTCCTGCTGGATTTAAAGCAATACCTTCTACTCCCATTTCTACTTTAAAAGGGCTAGTAACTTCTTGACCATCTTCCAAATTTTTAAAGAAAACCCTTGCATCATCTGGAAAAGCAAGGTAATCTACTTCCTCATCGTTTTCTGTTGAAGTTTCAACATCTTCTTGCTGAATTTCAACTTCTTTTTCCTTGTTTTCCTTTTTAGCATCATCACAGCTTATTAAAGCAAATGAAAAAAGCAAAAAAGCAAAAGCCATTTTAAATTTCATAATTCTCATTTTCAATTAATTATCGGTTATTAATATTTGTGTAAGCTCTGTGATTTTCACCAGTGTAAACTTGTCTTGGTCTTCCAATAGGCTCTTTTTTCAATCTCATTTCTCTCCATTGAGCAATCCAACCTGGCAATCTTCCTAAAGCAAACATTACAGTAAACATATCCGTTGGTATACCAAGTGCACGGTAGATTATGCCTGAGTAAAAGTCTACGTTAGGGTAAAGTTTACGATCTACAAAATAGCTATCTTCTAAGGCTTCTTTTTCTAGTCCTTTTGCTATATCAAGAACTGGGTCTTGAATACCAAGGTTACCTAAAACTTCGTCTGCTGACTTTTTAATTATTTTAGCACGAGGATCAAAATTTTTGTAAACTCTATGTCCAAAGCCCATTAATCTGAATGGATCATTTTTGTCTTTGGCTTTCGCCATAAACTTTTTAGTATCTCCACCGTCTTCTTTAATAGCTTCTAACATTTCAATGACTGCTTGGTTAGCTCCACCATGAAGTGGTCCCCAAAGTGCCGATACACCAGCAGAAATAGAAGCGAATAAACCAGCGTGAGATGAGCCAACAATTCTTACAGTTGAAGTAGAGCAATTTTGCTCATGGTCTGCATGCAAGATTAATAATTTATTTAGTGCTGAAGCAACAACAGGGTCAACCTCATAATCTTTATTAGGCTTTTTGAACATCATTTTCAAGACATTTTCAACGTAGCCTAAGTCGTTATCTCCATAATCTAATGGTTGCCCAGTTCGCTTTCTCAAAGCCCAAGCACATAATACTGGAAATTTTGCTAGGATTTTAATAATAGCCTTATACATATCCTCTTCAGAGTCAACATTTACAGAGGAAGGGTTGAAAGCAATAAGTGCATTTGTAAGAGAAGAAACAACCCCCATAGGATGAGCAGATTTTGGAAAACCATCTAAGATTTTCTTCATCTCTTCATCTACGTGAGATTCTTCTTTAATATCGTCAAAAAAATTGTCAAGTTCATTTTGTGTTGGAAGTTCTCCAAAAATAAGCAAATATGCTACTTCAAGAAAGCTTGCATTAGCAGCAAGTTCCTCAATACTATAACCACGGTATCTTAAAATTCCTTCTTCTCCATTTAAAAAAGTAATTTTACTTTCACAAGAGCCCGTATTTTTAAAACCAGGATCAATAGTGATAAGTCCTCCTGATTGACCTCTTAATTTAGAAATATCAATTGCATTCTCTTTTTCTGAACCTGTTATTACAGGTAATTCATATTTCTTACCGTCAAATTCTATTGTAGCATTCATTTATATAAGTTTTATTTATTATTCCAATTGCTACAAATTTACGAAATTAAGCCTTAAAACAGGCATAAAAACAAAGGAATCCACCTATCTAAAAAACAATGTTTTGTTAATTTTTTAGAAATAGCAGATTCCTTAATATAAACTTTACGTTTCGTTGTTTAAAAATCTAAACGAAATGCATTTTTTTGTGGGAAATAAGCTGTATTTCCTAATTCTTCTTCAATTCTAAGTAATTGATTATACTTGGCCATTCTATCACTTCTAGAAGCTGATCCAGTTTTAATTTGACCTGTTTCTAAGGCCACTGCTAAGTCTGCAATGGTATTGTCTTCTGTTTCTCCAGACCGGTGTGATATTACTGCAGTGTATCCAGCCTTGTGAGCCATATTTACAGCTGCAATGGTTTCTGTTAGGGTTCCAATTTGATTGACTTTTATCAAAATTGAATTAGCAATATCTTCATTAATACCTCTTGAGAGCTTCTCTACATTTGTAACAAAGAGGTCATCACCTACTAATTGCACTTGATCACCAACAGCTTCGGTTAACAACTTCCATCCTTCCCAGTCATTTTCGTCCATAGCGTCTTCTATTGAAATGATAGGATATTTATCAACTAAATCTTTCAGGAAAGCAACTTGTTCTTCTACGTTTCTTTTTACTCCTTTATCCCCTTCAAATTTAGTGTAATCATACATTCCATCAACATAAAATTCTGCCGCTGCACAATCTAAAGCTATAAACACCTCTTCTCCAAATTTATATCCAGCATTTTCAACTGCTTTATGAATGGATTGTAAAGCGTCTTCAGTCCCCTCTAGCGTCGGCGCAAAACCTCCTTCGTCTCCAACAGCTGTTGAAAGGCCTCTATCTTTAAGTACTTTTTTTAAGTGATGAAAAATTTCTGTACCAATTTTCATAGCTTCAGAAAATGAATTAGCCATTACTGGCATAATCATAAATTCCTGAAAAGCAATGGGAGCGTCACTATGCGAACCTCCATTAATAATATTCATCATTGGTACTGGCAAAGTGGAAGTTTTTACTCCTCCAATATACCTATACAAAGGCATTCCTAAATCTTCTGCAGCAGCCTTTGCACATGCTATTGAAACACCTAAAATAGCATTGGCTCCTAATTTTGCTTTGTTGGGTGTTCCATCCAAATCAATTAATAATTGGTCTATTTCTTCTTGGTCAAATACAGATATACCTAACAACTTGTCTGAAATCAAGTTATTCACGTGATCAACCGCTTGAAGCACACCTTTACCCATGTAATCTTCTCCACCATCTCTTAACTCAACCGCCTCATGTTCACCAGTAGAAGCACCTGAAGGCACAGCAAACCTTCCCATGGCACCATTTTCTGTAGTTACATCTACTTCTAAAGCAGGGTTTCCTCTAGAGTCAAATATTTGTCTAGCGTGTATATCTAAAATTGCACTCATAATAATTATTTTAATTGTTTATTGCAATATACGAATAAAAGTACATTTTTATTATGGAATTGAAAATTGACGTATTCAATTCCACAACTCAAACGTTTTTGGTGATAATTAATTTTTCTTTTGTTGAATCATTTGCACAAAATCATCAAAGAGGTAGGTTGCATCATTAGGACCTGGCCCTGCTTCTGGGTGATATTGCACACTAAAGCAATCTTTGTTTTTCAATCTAATTCCTGCTACTGAATTATCATTTAAATGAATATGAGTGATTTCAACTTCTGGATGTTTCTCTGCTTCCTCGTAACTAACACTGAAACCATGATTTTGTGATGTAATTTCAGATTTACCTGTAATTAGGTTTTTTACAGGATGATTTATACCTCTATGACCATGGTGCATTTTAAAAGTATTTATCCCCATAGCTAGAGAAATGATTTGATGACCAAGGCAAATACCAAATAAGGGAAAATCATTATCAAGAATTGTTAAAACAACATCTTTAACGGATTTTAAAGTCTTTGGATCGCCTGGACCATTAGACAAAAAGAAAGCATCAGGTTGAAAATCAAGCATCTCTTCATAAGAAGTATTCCAAGGAAAGACTTTTAAGTGACAGCCACGAGCTTTTAAATGTCGAAGAATATTTTCTTTAATTCCGAGGTCTAAAACCGCAACTCTACAATTTGAATCTTGATCAGGTTGAATTTCATAGGCTTTAGTTGTAGAAACTTTAGAAGAAAGTTCTAAACCCGCCATACTAGGATGTTGTGCTAATTGATTTTTTAAGTCATCTATATGCTCAGTAGCTGTACTAATAACAGCATTCATTGCACCATGTACACGAATATATTCAGTTAAAGCACGTGTATCGATATCTGAAACTGCATGAATTTGATTTTGATGAAGAAACTCTTCTAATGAAAGATGAGAATCAACCCTTGAAGGATGGTAAGAAAAGTTTTTACAAACCAAGCCAGAAATTTTGATAGAAGATGACTCAGACTCGTTCGTATTTATTCCGTAATTACCTATATGCGCGTTAGTGGTTAGCATAATTTGACCAAAGTAAGATGGGTCTGTAAAAATCTCTTGGTAGCCCGTCATGCCAGTATTGAAACAAATTTCACCAAAGCTAGTAAATTCTTTGTCTGTAACAGCTTTACCAGTAAAAAGGGTGCCGTCTTCTAAAAGAACAACTGCCTTTAAATTTTTTATGTAGTTCATTGTAAATAAATTAAAAAATGCTTAAAAAAAAGGGACAAGCTAAAATAGCTTATCCCTTTAATATTACCTAAAAACAAATATTTTATTCGTTTTCTTTAGTATCATCTTCTTGAGTTGAAGTAGTTTCTACAGTCTCTTCAGCAGTAGTTTTTTTCTTACCAGCTCTACGCGTAGATTTTTTCTTCTTAGCTCCGTTAGGATTGTAAAGCTCATTAAAATCAACTAACTCTACCATTGCCATTTGGGCATTATCACCCAATCGATTACCAAGCTTTATGATTCTAACATACCCCCCTGGACGATCAGCAATTTTAGGCGCCACATCTCTAAACAACTCACTTACGTGGTCTTTGCTTCTCAATTTAGAGAAAGCAAGACGTCTGTTGTGCGTAGTGTCTTCTTTAGATTTAGTGATGATTGGTTCTACAAATTGTCTTAAAGCTTTAGCTTTTGCAACAGTTGTATTTATTCGCTTATGTTCTATAAGTGAGCAAGCCATATTCGCTAACATCGATTTACGATGCGCAGTCTTACGACTTAAATGATTAAATTTCTTTCCGTGTCTCATTTTTGATATACTTTTAAGACTCTATTATTCTTTATCTAATTTATACTTGGACAAATCCATACCGAAGTCTAAACCTTTATCAGCTACAAGCTCCTCTAATTCTGTAAGGGACTTTTTACCAAAGTTTCTAAACTTCATAAGATCATTTTTGTTATAGGAAACTAAGTCACCTAAGGTTTCAACTTCAGCCGCTTTTAAACAATTTAATGCTCTTACTGATAAATCCAAATCAACCAATTTAGATTTAAGAAGTTGTCTCATATGAAGAGATTCTTCGTCATATGTTTCAGCGTGGGATAATTCATCCGTTTCTAGAGTAATTCTTTCGTCAGAGAATAACATGAAGTGATGAATTAAAGTCTTTGCTGCTTCGGTTAAAGCATCTTTTGGAAAAATAGAACCATCGGTTGAAATTTCAAAAACTAATTTTTCATAATCAGTTTTTTGCTCAACACGGTAGTTTTCGATGCTGTATTTTACATTTTTAATAGGTGTAAAAATAGAATCAACAAAAATAGTTCCAAGTGGTGCCTTTTCGTCTTTGTTTTCTTCAGCGGTTACGTAACCTCTTCCTTTTTCAATAGTGAGTTCCATGTTTAAAGAAACATTTTGATCCATATTGCAAATAACAAGGTCTGGGTTAAGTATTTCAAAACCACTTATAAACTTCTGCAAATCGCCTGCTTTAAGTTGATCTTTGGCGTTGATGTTGATGCTTACTGTTTCATTATCTAAGTCTTCAACTTGTTTCTTAAAACGAACTTGTTTAAAGTTTAGAATCATTTCAGTAACATCTTCTACAACTCCAGGAATTGTACTAAATTCATGCTCAACACCATCAATACGAATAGAGGTTATTGCAAAGCCTTCTAAGGAAGACAACAGTACTCTTCTTAAAGCGTTACCAACAGTTAAACCGTAACCTGGTTCTAAGGGTCTAAATTCGAAGTTGCCCTCAAAATCGGTAGATTCGATCATGATAACCTTGTCGGGCTTTTGGAAATTAAATAATGCCATAATTTGAGTTCTGTTAATGATTATTTAGAATACAATTCAACGATGTATTGTTCGTTAATGTTTTCAGGAATTTGAGTTCGTTCTGGGACAGCAACAAAAGTACCTTCCATTTTTTCTGAATTCCATGACATCCACTCATAAACTTGCTTATTGTTTTTAAGCGAATCATCTATTGTTGAAAGCGATTTAGATTTTTCTCTCACACCTACAACATCGTTAGGTTTTACTTGATATGATGGAATGTTTACAATTTCACCATTTACAGTAATGTGTTTGTGCGAAACAAGCTGTCTAGCAGCACTTCTAGTTGGAGCAACACCAAATCTAAATACTACGTTATCAAGTCTAGATTCACATAATTGTAAAAGAACTTCACCAGTAATACCAGTAGCACGTGTTGCTTTTTTAAACATGTTACGGAATTGTCTTTCTAAAATACCATACGTATATTTAGCTTTTTGCTTTTCCATAAGCTGAATAGCATATTCAGACTTTTTTCCTCTTCTACGGTTATTTCCGTGTTGTCCTGGGGGATAATTTCTTTTTTCAAAAGACTTATCATCACCGAAAATTGCCTCGCCAAATTTACGGGCTATTTTTGTTTTAGGACCAGTATATCTTGCCATTTTATTATTATTTAATTGGGTTATGAATTAAGGTCAATCCTTCGATAACCTATACGTTCAAAGTTAAACTCTTCGTCTTTTTGGTGGACGACATCCATTGTGTGGTAAAGGGGTTACATCAATAATTTCAGTAACATCAATACCAGCATTGTGAATTGCTCTTATTGCAGATTCTCTTCCATTTCCAGGTCCTTTTACATAAACCTTTACTTTTCTAAGACCTGCTTCATGAGCAACCTTACATGCATCTTCGGCAGCAAGTTGAGCAGCGTAAGGTGTATTTTTCTTACTCCCTCTAAAACCCATTTTACCTGCTGAAGACCAAGAAATAACATCTCCATTTTTATTAGTTAAAGACACAATGATGTTATTGAAAGAAGCAGTAACATGTGCTTCTCCAAAGGCATCAACGGTAACTTTACGTTTCTTGTTGTTTGACTTTGCCATTCTCTAATTATTTAGTTACTTTTTTCTTGTTAGCAACAGTTTTCTTTCTTCCTTTACGTGTTCTAGAATTATTCTTAGTACGTTGTCCTCTAAGAGGAAGACCTGTTCTGTGTCTAATTCCACGGTAACATCCAATATCCATTAAACGTTTAATGTTCATTGAAACTTCAGATCTTAACTCACCTTCAATGGTGTAGGTTCCTACTGCTTCACGAATACGTCCAATTTCATCATCTTTCCAATCAGTAACTTTGGTATTCTCGTCTACTTTGGCTTCAGCTAGAATGTGTTTAGCTGTACTTCTGCCAATTCCGAAGATATAGGTTAACGCTATAACTCCTCGCTTTTGTTTTGGTATATCAACACCTGCAATTCTTGCCATAATTACCCTTGTCTTTGTTTAAATTTTGGATTCTTTTTGTTGATTACATAAAGACGTCCTTTTCTTCGAACGATTTTGCAATCTGAACTTCTCTTTTTTATAGATGCTCTTACTTTCATGACTATTAATATCTATAGGTTATGCGAGCCTTTGTTAAATCATAAGGACTCATTTCTAATTTTACTTTATCTCCTGGTAAAAGTTTAATGTAATGCATTCTCATTTTACCTGAGATATGAGCTGTCACAATGTGACCATTCTCAAGTTCTACACGAAACATTGCGTTAGACAATGCTTCTATAATTGTTCCGTCTTGTTCTATTGAGGGTTGCTTTGCCATAGTTATGCTACTGCTTTTCTATTTTTACCTGATTTTATTAAACCATCATAGTGGCGATTTAATAAGTACGAATTAACTTGCTCAATTGTATCGATAGAGACTCCAACCATAATTAAAAGGGAGGTTCCACCAAAAAACAATGCCCAACCTTGTTGCACTCCCATTAAACTAACAATAAAAGCTGGAAAAACAGCAATTAAAGCTAAGAATATAGAGCCTGGCAAGGTAATTTGTGACATGATACGATCTAAATATTCCGAAGTTTCTGTACCTGGTCTAATACCTGGTATAAATCCACCACTTCTTTTTAAATCGTCTGCCATCTTATTAGTTGGAACTGTTATAGCTGTATAAAAGTATGTAAAAACTATGATCAATAAAGCAAATACAATATTGTACCACAGACCAAACATATCATTAAATGCAGCTGTAACACCTTGCGCGGCTTCTGAGTCTGAAAGACCAGCAACAGCTGCAGGTATAAACATAATTGCTTGAGCAAAGATGATAGGCATTACACCAGAAGCGTTTAAACGCAAAGGGATAAATTGTCTAGCACCACCAAATGCAGATTTCTCAAACTTACCAGAAGCATTTTTTCTTGCATATTGAACTGGTATTTTTCT
This sequence comes from Flavobacteriaceae bacterium, assembly GCA_022565635.1. GTDB lineage: Bacteria > Bacteroidota > Bacteroidia > Flavobacteriales > Flavobacteriaceae > Psychroflexus. The sequence goes on from JAIUMH010000001.1 coordinate 49,115, forward strand.
CACTGCTCTTACAAGCATCACACTTGCTAAAATAATCAAGAACCAAATAGCCAATTCAATTAAAATCAAAATAAGGCCACCATTAGATTCTGTAAACCTAGAATCAAATTCTTGAAGAAATGCCTGAGGTAAGGTAGCTATAATACCAACCATAATAAGAAGAGAAATACCATTACCTATTCCCTTATCTGTAATCTTTTCCCCTAACCACATGGCAAAAATACAACCTGTAGTAAGGATGATCACAGAAGAAGCAACAAAAGTAAAAGAACTATCAAGCATAAAAGCTGAAGAAGGTAAAATATTAAACAAATTATAAATGTAACCAGGTCCTTGTACTAAGGTAATACCAATAGTTAACCATCTAGTTATTTGAGTAATTTTCTTTCTTCCACTATCCCCTTCTTTTTGGAGTTTCTGCAAATAAGGAATTGCAATTGTCATTAACTGAACAACGATAGATGCAGAAATATAAGGCATAATTCCTAATGCAAAAACAGAGGCGTTTGAAAAAGCACCTCCTGTAAATGCATTTAGTAAACCTAATAAACCACCATCTGTTTGACTAGAAAGATTTGCAAGCTCTGCAGAATCAATACCTGGAAGAACTACTTGAGCACCAAAACGATATACAAGTAACAAACCTAGTGTTAATAAGATTCTGTTTTTTAACTCTTCAATTTTCCAGATATTTTTTAAGGTCTCAAAAATCTTCATAAAAGATGGTTTATTGTGTTATAACTTCTCCTCCAGCGGCAGTAATTGCTTCCTGCGCGCTTTTAGTAAATTTGTGAGCAACAACTTTTAAGCTAGCCTTTAACTCTCCTCTACCTAATATCTTAACTAGATCATTTTTCTTGATTACGTTTAAGTCAACCAAAATTTGGTGGTTAACCTCACCGCTAAGTTTACCTTGATCTACAAGATCTTGAAGTACATCAAGATTTATACCTTTGTATTCAACTCGGTTAGGATTTGTAAAACCAAACTTAGGAACACGTCTTTGAAGTGGCATTTGTCCTCCCTCAAATCCAATCTTTCTTGAATATCCTGAACGAGACTTTGCTCCCTTATGACCTCTTCCTGCTGTACCACCGTTACCAGTTGCTTCACCTCTACCTAAGCGCTTGCTTTTTGATTTAGTAGAGCCACTGGCAGGCTTTAAATTGTGTAATTCCATAAGTTATTATTTTATTTCTTCTACAGAAACTAAGTGTTTAACTTTATTTATCATTCCTAAAATATTAGGTGTATCTGCATGTTCAACAGATTGACCTATTTTGCTGAGACCAAGCGCTTCTAAAGTCAGTTTTTGACGTTTAGGCTTCTTAATTGCGCTTTTCACTTTAGTGACTTTAATTTTTGCCATTACCTAATATATTATCCGTTAAAAAGTTTATCTAAAGTAATTCCTCTTTGCTTGGCAACTGTTTCTGCGCTTCTTAATTGTAACAAAGCGTCAAAAGTTGCTTTTACAACATTGTGAGGGTTGTTAGAACCTTGGTTTTTTGAAAGTACATCATGTACACCAACTGATTCTAGCACCACACGTGCAGGACCACCAGCAATAACTCCAGTACCAGGAGAAGCAGGAATTAAAAGTACTCTTGCTCCACCGTATTTACCTTTTTGTTCATGAGGTAAAGTTCCTTTATGCAATGGAATACGAACTAAATTTTTCTTAGCGTCTTCAACTGCTTTAGAAATTGCATCAGCAACTTCTTTAGACTTACCTAATCCCTGGCCAACAACTCCATTTTCGTCACCAACTACTACAATAGCAGAAAAACCGAAAGCTCTACCACCTTTAGTTACCTTAGTTACACGTTGAACGCCAACTAAACGATCTTTAAGATCTAAGCCACCAGGTTTAACTATTTCTACGTTTTTATAATTCTGATACATAATTTCTTAAAATTTTAGTCCGCCCTCACGAGCTCCTTCTGCTAATGATTTAACTCTTCCGTGATAAAGGTATCCTCCTCGGTCAAAACAAACGTGCTCTACACCAAGTTTTAAAGCCTTTTCAGCTATTGCCTTACCTACTAAAGTAGATTGCTCTACCTTAGTTTTTCCTGCTGCATCTTTTCCTAAATGAAAAGTTGAAGTAGAAGTTAAAGTAACTCCATCAACATCATTTACAATTTGTGCATATATTGCCTTATTACTTCTATAAATAGAAAGTCTAGGTCTTTCAGCAGTACCAGTGATTGATCTTCTGATACGCTTTCTAATTTTTAATCTTCTCTTTTGTTTAGAAAATGCCATAGTCTTAATTATTAAGCTGATTTACCTGCTTTTCTTCTAATGTACTCGCCCACATATTTAATACCTTTTCCTTTGTAAGGTTCAGGTTTTCTAAGGGAACGAATTTTAGCAGCTACTTGTGATACTAATTGATTATCAAAAGAAGATAATTTAACAATTGGGTTTTTACCTTTTTCTGAAACGGTTTCTACTTTTACTTCTGGAGCTAACTCTAACACTACATTGTGAGAGTAACCAATAGCTAAGTCTAGTTTCTGACCTTGATTAGAGGCTCTGTAACCTACACCTACAAGCTCAAGTTCCTTTGTGAAACCTTTAGAAACACCTTCTACCATGTTATTAACTAAAGCTCTATAAAGTCCATGTTTGGACTTTACATTCTTCTTATCTGAAGATCTTTCGAAAATGACTTCATTTTCTTCTACGCGAATGTCTATTTCGCTAAATTCTTGGCTTAGCTCCCCTAATTTACCCTTCACTGTAATCGTGTTGTCGTTCACTGATACAGTTACTCCTTCGGGAATGCTTACCGGACTATTTCCTATTCTTGACATTTTATCTTAGTCTTAAAATAATTAATATACGTAACAAAGCACTTCACCACCAACATTTTCACTTCTTGCTTGCTTATCTGTCATCACTCCTTTAGAGGTAGAAACAATAGCAATACCTAGTCCGTTTAGGATTCTTGGTAATTCTTTAGCAGAAGCATACTTACGTAAACCTGGTTTAGAAATACGTTGAAGTTTTTTGATAACTGGATCATTCTCCAACTTATCGTATTTCAGTGCAATTTTAATAGTTCCTTGTTTATTGTCGTCAATAAACTTATAACTTAAGATATATCCTTGATCGAACAAAATCTTAGTTAATTCTTTTTTCAAGTTAGAAGCAGGAATTTCTACAACTCTATGAGAAGCAGCAACTGCGTTTCTTACTCTTGTTAAATAATCTGATACAGGATCAATATTCATTATTCCTTTTTTTAAAAATTACCAACTTGCCTTTTTAACTCCTGGAATAAGACCCTTGTTAGCCATCTCTCTAAACATAACACGAGAAACACCAAATTGTCTCATATACCCCTTTGGTCTTCCTGTAAGTTTGCAACGATTATGCATTCTTACTGGAGACGCGTTTTTAGGCAATTTTTGAAGTGCTTCATAATCGCCAGCCTCTTTCAAAGCCTTGCGTTTTTCAGCATATTTATCTACAGTTTTCTCACGCTTTACTTCGCGCGCTTTCATTGATTCCTTTGCCATAATTAATTCTTTTTAAAGGGTAATCCTAATTCTGTTAATAAAGACTTTGCTTCTTTATCAGTTTCAGCATCGGTTACAAATGTAATATCCATTCCTGAAATTCTGTTCACTTTATCAATATCAATTTCTGGGAAAATGATTTGTTCAGACACACCTAGGTTATAATTTCCACGACCATCAAAACCATTGGCTTTAATACCGTTAAAATCTCTAACACGTGGTAGTGCAGAAGTAATCAAACGATCCAAAAATTCATACATTCTATCACCTCTTAAAGTGACCATTGCTCCAATAGGCATGCCTTTTCTTAATTTGAAATTAGCAATATCCTTTTTAGATTTAGTAGCAATTGCCTTTTGACCTGTAATTTGGGTCAATTCATTAACCGCATGATCAATTAACTTTTTGTCAGCAATAGCTTCACCTACACCTCGGCTAAGCACAATCTTTTTCAATTTTGGTGCTTGCATTGTGTTCTTATATCCAAACTCTTCCATTAAAGCAGGAAGAATTCTATTTGAATACTCTTCTTTTAATCTTGGTACGTAACTCATAATTAAATTACTTCATTCGTTTTTTTGGAAAACCTAACTTTCTTTCCATCTTCCATTCTAAAACCTACACGAGTTGTATTTCCGTCTTTGGTTAATAAGGAAAGATTAGAAATATGCAAAGGTGCTTCCATTTCTTTAATTCCACCTTGTGGATTTGTTGCACTTGGCTTTTGATGCTTCTTAACAAGGTTAGCGCCTTCAACAATAGCGCGAGTTTTATCTTTTGAAATTTTCAAAATCTTCCCCTCTTTACCTTTGCTTTCACCAGCTAAAACCTTGACCTGATCTCCTACCTTAACTTTCAATTTGCTCATCGTCATTAATTTAAAGCACCTCAGGTGCAAGTGAAACAATTTTCATAAACTGACTGTCACGTAGTTCTTTAGCAACTGGACCAAAAACACGCGTACCTCTCATTTCGCCTGTACCTGTTAAAAGGACACATGCGTTATCATCAAAACGAATATAAGAACCGTCAGGTCTTCTAACTTCCTTATTCGTTCTTACAACTACGGCAGTTGAAACAGCACCCTTCTTAATGTTTCCATTAGGTGTTGATTCTTTTACACTTACCACAACTTTATCGCCTACTGAAGCGTAACGCTTTTTTGTACCTCCTAAAACACGGATTACAAGCACCTTCTTGGCACCAGTATTATCGGCTACTTTTAATCTTGATTCTTGTTGTACCATAATTATTTAGCTCTTTCTATTACATCAACTAGTCTCCAACACTTATTTTTACTAAGTGGTCTAGTTTCCATAATTCGTACTGTGTCTCCTTCGTTGCAGTCGTTGTTTTCATCATGAGCAACATATTTTTTGGTTTTCATAACGAATTTACCATACTTAGGATGCTTCATTTTCTTAGTTTCGGAAACAACGATAGACTTTTGCATTTTATTGCTAGTCACAACTCCGACACGCTCTTTTCTTAAATTTCTTTTTTCCATTGTAAGCAGAATTAATCTAATTCTCTTTTAGTAATTTCTGTAGCTAATCTTGCTATAGTTCTTCTTGAAGCTCTAATTTGCATAGGGTTTTCAAGTGGGCTTATAGCATGAGTCATCTTTAAATTTGATAACTCTTTACGAGCTTTATCAAGTTCTTCGTGTAAATCTGCTACAGATAATTCTTTAATTTCTGACTGTTTCATAATTTTCTATTCTTGATAATCTCTAGCTACTACGAATTTAGTTCTTACTGGCAACTTTTGAGCAGCTAGTCTCAATGCTTCTTTAGCAACGTCCATAGGAACACCACCAATTTCAAACATAATTCTACCGGGCTTCACAACTGCTGCATAATGATCAATGGCACCTTTTCCTTTACCCATACGAACCTCAAGGGGTTTCTTTGTAATAGGTTTATCTGGAAAGATTTTAATCCATAACGATCCTTCTCTCTTCATGTATCGTGTTGCAGCAATACGAGCGGCTTCAATCTGTCTTGAATTCACAAATGAAGAATCTAGAGATTTTAGTCCGAAAGTACCGTTTGATAAACGGTGGCCTCTTTGAGAAACCCCTTTCATTCTACCCTTTTGCTGTTTACGATGTTTAGTTCTTTTAGGTTGTAACATTTCTTACGATTTAAATTACTTTTTACGACGCTTATTTGGACGTCTTCCTTTACTACCTTTTCTTTCGCCTTTGGAAAGACCTACGAGAGGAGAGAGCTCTCTTTTTCCGTAAACTTCACCTTTCATAATCCACACTTTAATACCCAATCTACCATAAGTAGTATGCGCTTCCACTAAAGCATAGTCAATATCTGCTCTAAAAGTTGATAATGGAATTCTTCCCTCTTTGTAAGATTCAGAACGCGCCATTTCAGCACCATTTAAACGACCAGAAATTTGGATTTTAATCCCTTCTGCATTCATTCTCATAGTTGCCGCAATAGCCATCTTGATTGCTCTACGGTAAGAAATTCTATTCTCAACTTGCCTTGCCACACTGGTTGCTACAAGGTGTGCATCTAATTCAGGTCTTTTAATTTCGTGGATATTAACCTGAACTTCCTTATTCGTAATTTTTTTAAGCTCTTCCTTAAGCTTGTCTACCTCTTGGCCACCTTTTCCAATAATAATACCTGGACGTGCCGTAGTGATAGTAACGGTTACAAGTTTTAAAGTTCGCTCAATAATTACTCTTGAAACACTAGCTTTTGATAAACGTGCAAAAATATACTTACGTATTTTGTCGTCCTCAGCTAGATTGTTCCCATAGTCTCTTCCACCATACCAGTTGGATTCCCAACCTTTTATGATTCCCAATCTATTACCTATTGGATTTGTTTTTTGTCCCATCTATCTTAGCTTTCTGTGTTATTTCTTTCTCCTAATGTTATAGTTACATGATTAGAGCGTTTTCTGATACGGTGCGCTCTACCTTGTGGAGCAGGACGCAAACGTTTTAAAACACTTGCACTATCAACTTTAATTTCTGCCACATACAAATTAGCATCCTCAATTGAAGCTTCAGGATTCTTACTTTGCCAGTTAGCAATAGCAGATAGCAATAATTTATCTAATCTTCTAGCCGCTTCTTTGGTTGTAAACCTTAAGATTTGAAGGGCTTGCTCTACATCTTTTCCTCTTACAAGATCAGCAACTAAACGCATCTTTCTTGGAGAAGTGGGGCAATTATTAAGTTTAGCAAATGCTACACTTTTTTTAGCCTCTTTAAGCTCTTCAGCTTTATTTCTTTTACGTACTCCCATCGCTTAGTTATTTTTTACCTTTATTTTTAGGACCTGTATGACCTCTAAAAGTTCTTGTAGGAGAAAATTCACCTAACTTATGTCCTACCATGTTTTCAGTTACAAAAACAGGTACAAATTGTTTTCCGTTGTGTACACCAATCGTTTGACCTACAAAGTCTGGAGTAATCATTGAAGCTCTTGACCAAGTCTTGATAACAGATTTTTTACCTGAATCTACACTTTGAGCAACTTTTTTCTCTAACTTATAGTGAACGAAGGGTCCTTTTTTTAATGAACGTGCCATAATTTATTTTTTTCTACGTTCTACAATATGTTTATTACTCGACTTCTTCTTAGATCTGGTCTTAAAGCCTTTCGCTGGAATACCATTTCTAGATCTTGGGTGACCTCCTGAAGACTTACCTTCACCACCACCCATCGGGTGATCAACTGGGTTCATCACTACAGGTCTAGTTCTTGGTCTTCTACCAAGCCATCTACTTCTACCAGCTTTACCAGATACTAACAATTGGTGATCGCTATTTGAAACTGCACCAATAGTCGCCATACAATCCAGTAAAACTAAACGTGTTTCACCAGAAGGCAACTTAACTGTTGCATATTTCCCTTCTTTAGCCATTAATTGCGCAAATGTACCAGCACTACGCGCCATACAAGCACCTTGACCTGGTCTTAACTCTACACAAGAAATAATAGTTCCAAAAGGAATTTTTGACAATGGCATTGAATTACCAATTTCAATAGGAGCTCCTTCCAGAGAAGACACCAATGATTCACCAACCTTTAATCCATTAGGAGCAACGATGTATCGCTTTTCTCCATTTTCATATTGCAATAACGCAATAAAGGCTGTTCTGTTTGGATCGTACTCAATTGATTTAACTTCAGCAGACATGTCAAAAACATCTCTTTTGAAGTCAATAATACGATACCTTTTTTTATGACCACCACCAATATAGCGCATAGTCATCCTACCTTGATTGTTTCTACCTCCCGATCGTTTTTTCGGAGCCAATAAAGACTTCTCCGGCTTATCAGTTGTAATGGCGTCGAAACCATTTACAACTCTAAAACGCTGACCTGGGGTAATAGGTTTTAACTTTCTTACCGACATTGTTTTTTGTTAAAGATTACTATATAAATCTATTGTCTCTCCATCCGTCACAGTAACAATTGCCTTCTTGGTAAACTTTTTTCTACCAACAACAACACCTGTTTTTGTGAAACGGCTCTTCACCTTCGGATACACATTCATTGTACGAACTTTTTCAACATTAACACCATAAGCTTGCTCTATGGCATTCTTAATTTGAACCTTGTTCGCTGAAGGCTGTACTTCAAACCAAAAAGTGTTTTTTAACTCACTGTCTTGAGTAGCCTTTTCTGTAATTATAGGTTTCAATAAAATACTCATATTACTTACTTATTTTGTTAAGTTACTCTCTAAAGATGCTAAAGCAGCTTCTGAAAAAACAAGAACAGCATTATTTAAAATGTTGTAAGTGTTTAAATTTGAAGTAGTTACAACTTTAGACTCTTCTAAATTTCGCGAAGACAAATATACATTTTTATTTGACACATCCAACACAAACACTGATTTTTTGTCAGCAACTCCCAAATTACTAAGCATTTGCTTAAACTCCTTGGTTTTTGGTTGGTTCATTTGAACATCGTCTAATACCATAATCTGGTTAGCTTGCGCCTTTTGTGCAAGAGCAGATTTACGTGCTAAACGCTTTAATTTTTTATTCAATTTAAAGTGATAATCTCTTGGTCTAGGGCCAAAAATTCTACCACCACCTCTAAAAACAGGAGACTTTATACTTCCCGCACGGGCTGTACCAGTTCCTTTTTGTTTTTTGATCTTTCTTGTTGAACCTTTAATTTCTGCACGCTCTTTAGCTTTATGCGTTCCTTGACGTTTGTTGGCAAGGTGTTGCTTAACATCTAAATAAATAGCATGCTCATTAGGCTCAATTCCAAAAACAGCATCAGAAAGTGTTACTTCCTTACCTGTTTCTTTACCGTTTATATCTAATACTGCTAACTTCATTACTTCTCAATAGTTACATAAGCGTTAGTATGTCCTGGTACACAACCTTTTACTACTAAAAGATTTTTTTCAGGAACAACCTTTAACACTCTAAGATTTTGAACTTTAACTCTTGCATTTCCAGTCTGCCCAGCCATACGCATTCCTTTGAATACTCTTGAAGGATCAGAGGCCGCACCTACTGAACCAGGGGCTCTTAACATACTTTGCTGACCGTGCGTTCTTTCAGAACCGGAAAATCCATGGCGTTTAACAACACCCTGAAAACCCTTTCCTTTAGAAGTACCTGCCACATCAACAAATTCACCTTCTTTAAACAAATCTACAGTGACACTGTCACCTAGTTTGTGTTCTTCTTCAAATCCTTGGAATTCGGCGACTTTTCTTTTGACTGAAGTACCAGCTTTCTTAAAGTGCCCTTGAGCAGCTAAACTAGCATTCTTGTCTGATTTGTCATCGAAACCAAGTTGAAGAGCTTCATACCCGTCAACCTCAGTGGTTCTGACTTGGGTAACTATACATGGACCGGCTTCAATTACTGTACATGGAATGTTTTTTCCATTTTCATCAAAGATGCTGGTCATGCCAATTTTCTTTCCTATTAACCCAGACATATTTATAATTATTAATTTATTTAAACATTAAAAAACAAGTGCAGTAAGAATACCGCACTTATTTCTCACTTTTCTAATTCGTTGTAATTAAACTTTAATCTCTACTTCTACACCACTTGGCAATTCAAGCTTCATCAAAGCATCAATAGTTTTTGATGAAGAACTATAAATATCCAATAGACGTTTGAATGAATTCAGCTCAAACTGCTCACGTGCTTTCTTGTTTACGTGAGGTGAACGTAAAACAGTAAAAATTTTCTTCTTTGTAGGTAAAGGTATAGGACCGGTTACTACAGCTCCAGTGGTTTTTACAGTTTTTACGATTTTTTCAGCTGACTTATCAACCAAGTTGTGATCGTAAGATTTAAGTTTGATTCTTATTTTCTGACTCATGATAAGTTCTTATTACGCGTTTGTTTCTCCTTTCGCCGCAGCGATTACTGTTTCTGAAATATTGCTAGGAGTTTCTTCATAATGTGAAAACTCCATAGTTGATGTTGCTCTACCTGAAGACAATGTTCTCAATGTAGTTACATAACCGAACATTTCCGACAAGGGTACAATAGCCTTAACTACCTTTGCACCTGAACGATCTGACATATCGTTTACCTGTCCTCTTCTTCGGTTCAAGTCACCTACTATATCACCCATGTTTTCTTCTGGGGTCACAACTTCTACCTTCATCATTGGTTCTAATACAACTGCTCCTGCTTTTTTAGCAGCAGATTTAAAACCTAATTTGGCAGCAAGTTCAAATGACAACTGATCTGAATCTACAGGGTGGAATGATCCATCCTTAAGCGTTACTTTTAGCGTATCCATCGTGAAACCAGCTAATGGTCCAACTTTCATAGCAGCTTCAAAACCAGCTTTTACAGAAGGAACGAATTCTTTTGGTATTCTACCTCCCTTAATTTGATCTATAAATTGTAAACCTGTTTCTTCAAAATCTTCATCTACAGGACCCATTTCAAAAACAATATCAGCAAATTTACCACGACCACCAGTCTGCTTTTTATAAGTTTCACGGTGCTCTGCGTTACGCTTCAATGTTTCTTTATACTCAACTTGTGGCTCACCAACATTTACCTCTACCTTAAATTCACGCTTCATACGATCAATTAAGATATCTAAATGCAACTCACCCATACCCGATATTACTGTTTGACCAGAAGCTTCATCTGTTTTAACAACAAAAGTAGGATCTTCTTCAGCTAATTTGGCTAAAGCTGTACCCATTTTTTCAACATCTGCTTTGGTTTTAGGCTCAACTGCAATACCAATTACTGGATCAGGGAAAGACATAGACTCCAATACAATTGGGTTATTCATGTCGGTTAACGTATCTCCAGTTTTAATATCTTTAAATCCAACTGCAGCACCAATATCACCAGCTTCAATTTTATCAATAGGTTGCTGTTTATTAGAGTGCATTTGGTACATTCTAGAAATACGTTCCTTTTTACCTGAACGATTGTTCAAGACATAAGACCCAGCGTCTAATGTCCCTGAATAAACTCTAAAGAAAGCTAAACGACCAACAAAAGGATCGGTAGCAATTTTAAAAGCTAAAGCAGAAAACGGAGAATCAACATTTGGTTTTCTAGACTCAACTTCACCTGTTGAAGGATTTTCACCTTCAATAGCTTCAACGTCTACAGGTGATGGTAAAAATCTCATTACCGCATCAAGCATTGCTTGTACACCTTTATTTTTAAACGCAGACCCACACATCATTGGGATAATAGACATATCAATAGTTGCTGCACGTAAAGCCGCAATAATTTCGTCTTCAGTAATAGAATCTTCGTCTTCAAAGAATTTTTCCATTAATTCCTCGTCATACTCAGCAACTGCTTCCACAAGCTCAGTTCTATACTTTCTTACGTCGTCTTCAAGTTCTGCAGGGATATCAATAACTTCATAAGTCATCCCCATATCTTCTTCATTCCAAACAATAGCTGTTTTAGAAATCAAATCAACTACTCCTTTAAAATCGATTTCATCACCAATTGGCACTTGTAAAGGTACAGGATTCCCTCCTAACATTTCTCTAACTTGCTTACACACATTAAAGAAATTAGCCCCCTGACGGTCCATTTTGTTAACAAAACCAAGACGAGGCACCTTATATTTATCAGCTTGTCTCCAAACCGTTTCTGATTGTGGCTCAACACCATCAACCGCACTAAACAAAGCAACAACACCGTCTAAAACACGAAGTGAACGCTCTACTTCAACTGTAAAATCAACGTGACCAGGAGTATCAATAATGTTCACCGTATACTCTTGATCTCTATACATCCACTTACAGTGAGTAGCTGCAGAAGTAATAGTAATACCTCTTTCTTGCTCCTGCTCCATCCAATCCATAGTAGCAGCACCATCATGAACTTCACCTATCTTATGACTTACACCTGTGTAATAAAGGATACGCTCTGTAGTTGTAGTTTTACCTGCATCAATATGCGCAGCAATACCTATATTTCTTGTAAATTTTAAATCTCTTTGTGCCATCTATCTTAGAATCTAAAGTGTGAAAATGCTTTATTAGCTTCAGCCATACGGTGTGTATCCACACGCTTCTTAACAGCTGCGCCTTCTTCTTTGGCTGCCGCTAAAACTTCAGCAGCTAATTTTGCAGCCATTGATTTTTCATTTCTCTTTCTAGAGAAACTAATCAACCACTTCATAGCTGTAGAGATCTTTCTATCCGGACGGATAGGCGTAGGAATTTGGAAAGTAGCCCCTCCAACTCTTCTACTTCTCACTTCTACGTGAGGCATCACATTAGAAAGTCCTTCTTTCCAGATTTCTAATGCAGATTTTTCTTCATCTTGTTTTTTCTCCTCTACAATATCCATTGCATCATAGAAGATTTTAAAAGCAATAGACTTCTTACCATCCCACATCAACATATTCACGAAACGTGTAACTAATTGATCATTGAATTTTGGGTCTGGAAGTATAGGTCTTGCTTTTGCCTGTCTTTTTCTCATGTCTTTACTTTAACGTATTCAACTTATTTTTTTGGACGTTTAGCACCGTACTTACTTCTACGTTGCAATCTACCTTCTACCCCAGCTGTATCTAAAGCACCTCTAACAATGTGGTACCTTACACCCGGTAAGTCTTTTACTCTCCCGCCTCTAACTAATACTATCGAGTGCTCTTGAAGATTATGTCCTTCCCCTGGAATGTATGCGTTCACTTCTTTACCATTGGTTAACCTTACACGAGCAACTTTACGCATCGCTGAGTTAGGTTTTTTTGGTGTAGTAGTGTAAACACGCGTACAAACTCCACGTCTCTGAGGACAAGAATCCAAAGCAGCCGATTTACTCTTCTTAGTTATCGTACGTCTTCCTTTTCTAACTAATTGTGAAATTGTTGGCATATTATTCTACAAATATTAATTTAATAACCCTAATTTTTAGGAGTTGCAAAAGTAGTAATTAATTTTAAACAAGCAAATTATAAATAATTTATTTTCTGAAAGTTAATACCCTCTCTTACATAAACAAAAAAATAAGCAACAATTCAACGCATAAATAAATCAGATCAACAAAATCAAAAACACTAAAAAGCAAGATCAAAAATGCATAAATTTGCAAGAAACATAACAAAAAGCTAACTAAAAAGTTATAAATAAAGTAAATTGAAGCACTTCTTAAAGAGAACAAAAAGAATGAAATTACAATTCGGCCTCTTATTGATTATGATTATTACCGGTTTTCATTATACAAATGGACAAGAAATAGAGGTTGAATATATAATTTTAGACAGCATAAACAATAAGGAAAGAAATTTCAGTTCAAAGTTTAACAGCATCAAAGAAGCAGAAGAATTCAAAACAAATAAAATTGAAGACTTTGTCCAAAAAGGCTACCTCAATTTGGAACTAGAAAAAGCATCACACAACTCCACCCAGACCACCTACCACCTCAGATTAAACACAAAGACAGATAGTATTAAAATTAGCATTTCAACAAAAGACAAAGCCATTTTAAACCACCCACAAAAAAACAGTGAATTCATAGAAATAAAATTCGAAGAATGGGAAGACACACAAAAACAAATCATTAATTCACTCAAATTAAATGGGTACGACTTTGCTAAGGTAAAATATAGTCCATTAAAAATAGAAGGAAACATACTTTACGCAAAATTAGTTCTAGAGGTCAACCAACTAAAGAAGTTTAACGATTTATATATTAGAGGGTATGATGAATTCCCTGAAGGTTTCAAAAAAAACTTCATCAGAATAAAAAAAGGTGAAGTTTATACTGAAAGAAAATTAAAACAAAAAACAAAAGCCATACAAAACATAGATTTTGTAACCGAAATTAAAAACCCAGAAGTTCAATTTACCAAGGACTCTGTAAATGTATTCCTCTATTTAGAAAAAAACAAAATCAACTCCTTTGATGGTTTTATTGGATTTAATAACGACGATGAAGGATCTGGATTGAATTTAAATGGATACTTAGACGCTGTACTTAAAAACAATCTCAACTTTGGCGAAACGCTGATTATTAGATATAAAAACGACGGACAAGAACAACAGATATTCAAAAGCCGTTTATCTTTACCTTTTATATTCAATACAAGACTAACCCCAGAACTAGGCATTGAACTCTTTAGACAAGATTCAACCTTTGCAAGAAGCACACAAGAAATTAGACTAGGATACCATATCAACTATCAGTGGGAAGTATTTGGCGATATTGAATTCAATAACTCAAGTAATTTATTAACTGAAGGCAATAGCTCGAATGAATTATATCCAATAAATGATTTTAATGCTCAATTTTACGGAGTAACAACACGATTTAATAACAGAAAAAGAAACATAGGAAAAATCATCAATCAAGATTTTGCAGAAGTAAGAATACTTCAAGGAAACAGAAAAACAAGCAACGAAAGCGAACAGCAAACCAAAATAGAATTCTATGGAGAAACCCTTCAAAAAATAACCACTAAGACTTACATTCATCTTGCTTCCACTATTCAAGCGTTAGATTCAAAAAAATATGTGGACAATGAGTTATTTAGGTTAGGTGGATTAAGAAGTATGCGTGGTTTTGATGAAAATAGCATTATAGCTTCTTCATTTTACAGCTTGCAAACCGAATTCAGGTACTTTTTAAGCTCAGAATTGTATGCAAATACGGTTTTAGACTATGGATACTACCAAAATAAGCTAGTTCGTATAGACGAGAATCTTTTGAGTTTTGGGTTTGGAATTGGTCTGAATACCAAAGGTGGATTATTGCGTTTAATCTTTGCCAATGGCAGGTCTAGCCAACAAGAATTCAATTTTCAGAACACTCAAGTTCACCTCAGTTTGAACACATTTTTTTAATGTTAAAATAAAGTTTAACTAAAGTTTTAACACATTAAAATGAAATTAGATTAGAAAAAAGTTGTGTAATTAACTTTTAATTTTGATTTTTGGCGTTGGCTAATTCAAATAAATAAACAAAATGAGAACAAAGTTTAGTGGAATTTTTACACTAGTATTAGTGTTCATTGTGCAAATGACATTTGCACAAGAAAAAACAGTCAGCGGTACTGTATCTGATGACAATGGTGTTCCTCTTCCAGGGGTAGATGTTGTGGTAAAAGGAGAAAACCGCGGGACACAGACGGATTTTGATGGTATGTTTACCATTGAATTAACAGCACAAGACGTGTTGGTATTTAAATACATGGGCTTCGCGGACCAAGAAGTCCCCGTAGGGAATCAAACAACGCTTAATGTAACTTTGCAAAATGTCACAGAATTACTTGATGATGTTGTAGTTGAAGCTTATCGTACGGTAAGTAAGAAAACTTCAAACATTGCGCAAAGCACAGTAACGTCCAAAACAATTAAAGGGCGTCCTAACGTAAACTTTTTACAGACTTTACAAGGGCAAGTACCAGGTTTAAATATTACTACTGGTTCTGGACAGCCGGGTGCTGGAAGTAATGTGTTGCTTCGTGGACTTAACTCGCTTAACGGAGCTACGGAGCCTTTGTATGTAATTGACGGTATGCCACAAAACTCTAACGTGTTTAGAAGTTTGAACCCAAACGAAATTGAAAACGTTTCTGTCCTTAAAGATGCAGCGGCGGCGGCAATCTATGGTAACAGAGGTGCAAACGGTGTAATTGTTGTAACTACAAGAAGAGGTGGTTTTGAGCAGGCTTTAGAAGTGAATTACATAGGTACCTATGGATTTAACCAGCTACAGAGAAACGATTACAATATGCTTAGTGCACGAGGTATTCTAGGATTGGAAAACAGCTTCGGAAATGGTTTCGGTGCTGGTCTGACACAACAGGAAATTGACGAATTTGGCATAAACACTAACTGGAGAGACCAATTTTTTAGAAGAGGCGCTACCCAAGACCATACAATTACTTTGTCACAAGGTGGTAAGTATTTAACGTCCTTTACTTCTATAGGTTTTGCTAAGCAGGATGGTATTCTTGAAAACTCAGATCTTCACAGATTCTCTTTCAGAAACAACTTAAACGGGAAATCTGCAGACGGCAAGTTTGAATATGGCACAAATGTAACCATTAACTATTCACAAAGAAATGAAATGAACAGTGCAGGAACTGCAGGTGTAAACCAGAATTACGTACTAGGAGCCAACAATTCTTTGCCTTATGTAAGCCCAGACCAATATGTAGATAGTGAGACATTAGTAAATGATTACAATGCTGATGGTACGCTAAGGTTAACACCATTGTTCTTAATGGATAAAATGAGAACTTTTAGAGACCGTACAGATGAAATTAAAATGATAGCTGGTACAAATGCGAAGTATAAACTTACTGAGGATTTATCTATACGCACAAATATGAGTTTTGATTATTTACAAACAAACCGAAATGTATTTCAAAGTGCAAACTCATTTAACTCTTTCTTATTTTTAGAACAAGGACAAGAGTTTGGAGGATTTGAAACCAACCAGCACGCAAGACAGCTGCTTATAAACAACACAACTGAGTTAAGGTACCAAAAAACTTTTAACGAAGACCACACCTTTCAAGCTTCTTTGTTCACAGAATACTTTAAAGGTCATTCAAGAGGCATGAACTTTACC
This sequence comes from Flavobacteriaceae bacterium, assembly GCA_022565635.1. Classification (GTDB taxonomy): domain Bacteria; phylum Bacteroidota; class Bacteroidia; order Flavobacteriales; family Flavobacteriaceae; genus Psychroflexus. The sequence continues at coordinate 65,693 of JAIUMH010000001.1, forward strand.
CAAAATGGTTTAAATCCAATTTCTGAATCTGGATGGGGTACAGGATACATTCCTTATGACCCAAGCAACGATTTTTATGTACCAAGCGTAAGTGCATTTCATACTGATGTAGGATTGTTTTCTTACTTTGGATTTGTGGATTATGACTACAAAAGAAAGTATGGTGTATCTGCAACACTAAGAAGAGATGCAGCCTCAAGATTTAATGAATCTAACAGATGGGGAACATTTGGATCTGTAAGTGCAAGATGGAATATTGATGAAGAAGATTTTATGGACAACAGTATTTTTGACAACTTAAAACTTAGAGCTTCTTGGGGGGTTACCGGAAACCAATTAATATCTGGCCCCTCAATGTTTAGTGGTGTATTATTGCAACAAGACACCTATGGAGTACGAGGTGGTTATGCTGGAGCGCCTGGTTTCGGTTTAACAGGATTAGGAAACGGAGCTTTATCTTGGGAAAGAGGCTACCAGTCTAATATAGGTGTTGATTTTGGATTACTCGAAAATAGAGTACGCGGTGCTTTTGAAGTATATTCAGGAGAAACAAGAGGGCTTTATCAACCAGTTTTATTATCTGCGATTAATGGTATTACAAGTATAAGCGCTAACCAAGGAAGTATGACTAATAAAGGGGTTGAGTTGCAAGTTTTTTATGACTTGATAAGAGACAGACAAAACGACTTTACGGTTACCTTAGGCTTCAATGGTTCATATAATGACAATACTATAGTAAGCGTACCTGGAGCAAGCAATAATACTTGGGACGGTGAGTCACTAACTGGTAATTTTGAAGGAGGTATAGCCAATCAATTCTACGTTTTAAAATATGCAGGTGTGAACCCTACAAACGGTAATTTATTGTTTGAAAACGCAGATGGTGAGTTAACTGAAAATCCTGATCCGGGTACAGACAGATATTTCACAGATCAATCATTTATCCCAAGAATACAAGGTGGATTCACCTTAGATGCCGATTACAAAGGGTGGTTTTTAAGTACACAATTCACTTTTGTAGCTGATATTTTAAGATATGATTACGATTATGCAGGTGTAATGAATCCAAATAATATTGGAATATTTAATATGTCTGCAGACGTGCTTAACCACTGGACCCCAGAAAACAGAGTAACTACTGTACCAAGATTAAATGCATCAAATAGAGGATTAGAAGAGTTTTCTGATCGATTCTTGACGGATGCATCCTATTTGAGAATGAGATTATTATCCGTGGGTTATAATTTACCACAGAGATGGTTAGGTGATAATATTTCTGGTTTACGTATATTTGCACAAGCTGAGAATATTCTTACTTTCAGTAAATGGAGAGGTTGGGATGCAGAAAGCCCTAGAGGCGGAGACCAATACCAATACCCAACTCCAAAAATTTATAATGTAGGATTAGAACTTAAATTTTAAAAAAACATGAAAAAAATAAAATTCATATTAATAGGTTTGCTCATATCTATTGGGTTCACATCTTGTGATGATGCCATAGATATAGAACAGAAAGGTTTTGTAGACCTTGAAAGAAGTTATCAAAGTGTTGATGACTTGAACCAAGGACTAAATGCCGTAATGGGTGTTTGGGGGAATAATGCACAGATTTCACATAACTCCATTTGGACAGATGAAGTGAAAATTGGATTTGCAAATGGTGGACAAGGTTTAGGAGGGACTTATTTGTTCTTATTAAATTCGGGTTCAGGCTCTGCAAGTGCAATTTGGAATAATAAATATTTATTGATTAATTTTTGTAACCGATTGCTAGAAGCCGCAGATGTAGTAAGAAACAATGGAAATGAATACACACAGGCAGAGTTAGCAGAAATCAGAAATATTGAAGCACAATTAAGAGGGATTAGAGCTTTTGCAAATCTTGAATTATTAACCTACTTTTCGCCAGACATGACAGACCCTAACGCAATGGGCGTTTTGAAGCTGGATTTTGTACCGGATATTGATGATTTCTTACCTAGATCTCCAAATTCTGAAATCTTTGAATTCATTGAAAGTGATTTAGAATTTGCACGTAATAATATTAACAACACAGATGTGTTTTTTATCAATCCACGTGCATTAACAGCAATTGAAGCTAGATATAGATTGTTTAGAGAAGAGTATGATTTAGCTGAAGACTTAGCGCAAGAGCTAATTGATCAAGTACCACTTTCACAGCCAAACGTATATAAACAAATATGGTTAGATCAGGCAGACGGTGAAACTATATTTGCATTAAGAAGAGTTGCTGGTGACAATAGAGTTGGAAGAATTTGGGCTTCTGTAAATTCATCAAGAGATGGATCACCATTTTATGAAATGAGTAGAGCTTTATTTAACACTTTAGATGAAAATGATGTAAGGTTTGAGGTGATGGTTCACCCAACTGCTGTAATTAATCCTAACTACCAAGATTGTAGTGATGAAGAATACAGAGAGTGTGATATTTTACCTATCAACAAACACCCAGGTAGTGAGTTTAATCATTTAGCAAACTTAAAAATGCTTAGAGTTTCTGAAATGTATTTTATAAAAGCAGAAGCACAAGTACATAATAACGATTTACAAGGTGCGGCAGAAACATTGAAAATGATTACTGATGCAAGATACACGTCTAATGCACCAGGATTACAAAATTTTGCTAGCCAACAACAAGCTTGGGGTGCAATTTTGGATGAGCGTAGAAAAGAGTTAGCGTATGAAGGATTTAGATACATTGATTTAGGAAGGTTAGGTGTTAAGGCTAACCGTACAGTTGACAGAGACCCTAAAGACTGTGAGCCTTTTGATGCTTGTGAAATTCCAAATACAGATCACAGATGGGTAATGCCTATTCCTAATACGGAATTTGAAGCAAATCCGGCAATAGAAGGTCAGCAGAATCCAGGATATTAATTTTAAAAAAATAAAAAGAAATGAAAAAATATTTTTTAATTGTACTTATTTTACAGTTAGCTCTGGTAAGTTGTGATCCAGATGATGCTGTGTACAGTGATGGAAATTTTGTAGCATTTACTGATGCTAATAGATCAGTGATTACTGCATTAGATATTGATGACAACTTTACATTAGATGTTTCAATAGCGCTTCCTGTAAATAATGAAACTACTATTAATTTAGATGTTGAAGACGGGACAGCTGCACTTGGCACGAACTTTAATTTGCCGAGCACGGTAACTATTCCTGCAGGTGAAACTAGAGTAACAGTTCAAGGAACACTATTACAATCAGATGGTGGTAATGACGAGGAAGACGAAAATGTGATTTCTTTTAGTGTTTCGCTAGGTGAAAACACTGCTAACCTTCCAGTAGGAATTGGAGATGCAGGTTCAAGAACCAAAACAGTAAACATTGTTCAAGTTTCTAACTGCCCAACACCTTTTTATGAATGGGTTGGAGACTTAAACGTAGAAGATGTTGGAGAAGGTACTTCCTCTGGAACAGGAAACCTAAATGCAGGATTTGACTGTGACGTATTAATTGTTGATAACAATTTACCAGGAATAGCATCTCCATCAAATACAAACTATCAGCTAATATTTACTCCAGGTCCTGGTGGAAGTGAATCAGGAACAGTAGAAATTGACCCAACGGTTGCAAGAGAAGATATAGAACTACAATCTGGTGAAGTAGTAGATGGTGTTTATGAAGGATTTGGGTTCTACGACTCTACTACAGGTGAGATTACTATAAATTATGTTTTTAATGCTGTTTTAGATGGTGAAGTCTTAGGAGCATTTTGGGAAGGAACTAATGTAATTACTTTGGTTGACTAAAAAAAACGATTAATAGATTAATAGATTAAAGGGGGCTTTATATAAAGCCCCCTTTTTTTATGTAAAAAATAACAGAAGTATTGAGAAATACATTAACTAAAATTAGTGTTAGAGATCAAAGAAAACAATCTAAAAGACAAATGAAGGATTAATATCATAAACAAAAGCACCAATATTAAAACTTTAATAAAACAAGGAGCTTTGCAAAGAATAATAGAAGAAAAATAAATATTCACTAAAAGTATATCGTTAAAATATTAAAATACATAAAAGGTTTTTGTGTATCCTACAAAAAAGAGTAAATTTACCATTCAAAAAATAAAATAATGAATAAAAGTATAACCCTACTTGCCATTATGCTAGCAACACTTGTATATGGGCAAAATGATGAACAGAAAAGGTGGATTCAAAATGAACTGCAAAAAAGCGTAGATTATGAGTCTGTTCAATCTGTTAACGAATACATAATAAACCAAGAAAGAAAGGTAAACGAACTAGTTGAGAGCGGTCTTGCAGACAGATTCATAACTAATGAAAAGGGTAATCAGGGGGAATTAGTGCGTGTAACGGATGATGGTGAATTATTATACTATTTTACAGATAACGTAGATGCCGCAGCTTCAACAAGAACAAACTTTTTGCATGATGGTGGAGGTTTAAACCTTAACCTGAGAGGAACAAATTTAAAAGTAGGAGTTTGGGATCAACAAATGGCCCTACAAAGTCATTTTGAGTTTGCTGATGATGAGGGTAATTCAAGAATCCTTCTACAAGATGGACCAGCAGGACAAAATGGGTTCCACGCAACTCATGTAACGGGTACTGTTGCTGCAAGAGGAGTAAACTCAAACGCAAAAGGAATGGCTACTGATGTAAAAATTCTTTCTCATAACTGGAATAGTGATTTATTACAAGTACAGCAACAAGCCAATAGCGAAGGTTTATTAGTTAGCAATCATTCATATGGAACACCTGTTGAAAACATCAACGACGCTAATGTTGGAAAATACATATCAGAATCAAGACAATGGGACACCACTACAAGAAATTTTATTTATACTTTACCGTTTATCTCTGCTGGAAATGACGGTGGCCAAGCAAACTCACAACCCATTGGGCCAGGATTAGACAAACTTGTTGGAAATAAAGTTTCTAAGAATGTAATGGTGATAGCAAATGCCAATGATGCTATACTTTTTCCAGGTGGAGGAGGCGAATTAGCTAACGTAAGTATAAATCCAGGAAGTAGCCAAGGACCAACAGATGATGGTAGAATAAAACCTGACGTAGCAGGAAATGGTACAGGAGTTTTGTCAAGTAGTAACCAAAATGACGCTGCCTACGGAAGCAGTTCTGGTACATCTATGTCGGCTCCTAACGTAGCTGGAACTGCCATTTTACTTCAAGAGTTGTATTTTGATATCAATGAGGAGTTTATGATTTCCTCAACATTAAGAGGGCTTTTGTGTCACACTGCAGATGATTTTGGAGATGTTGGGCCAGATCCAAAATCTGGTTGGGGTCTAGTGAATGCAAAGGTTGCCGCCGAAACTATATTAGATTCAGAAGAAGGAGAGCTGTCTATTATTGAAGAATATGAGCTCAGCAATAACGAAACTTACAGCTTTGAAGTATTTGTTGAAGGAGGTAAAGACTTAAGAGCATCTATAACGTGGATTGATCGAGAAGGAGATGTAAACAATGGTGGGGCAAATGATGATACTCCCGTACTTGTAAACGACCTAGACTTAAGAGTTATAAGTGAAAGTGGTGAAGAATTTGAACCGTGGATGCTAAACAGAAATAATTTAAATCTTGCAGCAATTAAAGGTGATAACATAGTTGACAACATAGAAATTGTTGATGTTAATCAAGCTACAAGTGGTTTTTATACCATTGAAATAACACATAAAGGTGATTTATTTGCTGAAGCCAACCAGAGAGTTAGTATTATTGTAACTGGAATAAATCAAACAATGTCTAATGAAGATTTTGTGTTTGAAGACATCAAAGTATGGCCTAATCCAGTAAAGGAGAAACTAAACATAAGTCTGAATCAAAAACTCTTAGGAGAGTCTGTTCAGCTTGAAGTATATGACATAACTGGAAGAAAGGTAATCAACACAAAACAGGTTCCTAATTCAAGTAACTTAACATTAGATACTTCGGTTTTAAAATCTGGAACTTACATATTAAAAGTTATATCAAACAATCAGGTATATTCTCAGAAATTATTAAGACAATAATCCTGATTGACTACAAAATAAGCCCTACACAGTAAATTGGTAGGGCTTTTTATTTAAATATCATGACAGAAGAAAAAAGTAAACAACAAATTTTTGGAATTCATAGTGTAAACGAAGCTTTACTCCAAGAAGAAACACAAATAGAGAGCATTTGGCTAAGCAAAAACAATAAATCAAAAGAGTACCATGGAATTATAGACTTAGCAAAAAAGAGAAACATAAAAGTAAGTTTTGTTCCTCCACAAAAATTCAGAAAATTTGCTCATCTTAATCATCAAGAGTGCATTGGTTTTATAAGCCCGATAAAATATGCAAACTTAGAAGAAGAAACAGAAAAAAGCTTAAATAACAACTCCACTTCTAGATTCTTGTTACTTGACGGTGTAACTGATGTAAGAAACTTGGGTGCTATAATAAGAACAGCGGAAGCTTCTGGCGTTGCCTGTATCGTCCTTCCATTAAACAACTCTGCTCCTATTAATAATGAAACTGTGAAAACATCATCTGGTGCTGTGTTTAATATTCCAATAGTACGAGTTAATCATATTTTAGATGCTATATATTACATGCAATCAAGTGGAATTCAAATAATAGCAGCAACTGAAAAAGCAAACCAATCCATTTACAATACTCCGTTAGAAGAAATGCCTACCGCCCTAATTATGGGAGATGAAGGCAAAGGGATTTCAAAACAATTAATGAAGGCTGTAGATTACAGTGTAAGTTTACCCATGTTAGGTAAAACAGGTTCACTTAATGTGTCTGTGGCATGTGGAGTAATCCTCTATGAACTGCTGAGGAGAAGCTTATAAACCCGAGTTCAATTGATAAGACATTGTTACGGCAGTTTTTAAACTAAAAAAACCTAGTATTTCGAATAACAAATACGCATTCTTTAAAAAAGGGATATCAACCGAAAAATTTTGTCTCAAAGTTGTAATTCGAATTATTGGTTGATAGAAATGCAGACAGAAGACATATTATTTATCTCATTGAATATATTGTGCACTAAGTTCATTAAATAAAACTTCAATCAAAAATTGTTGGTTTATTTAGAATTCGTTTTTTTGGATGATATTTCATAATTTATTTCAATATGGTCTTCATGGCTTAAAGAAGTAGAAGATTGACCTGTTTCTAATTCTTTGGCATCGATAAAATTTCCTTGTTCATCAAATTGTTGTAAAAATGGATCGTCGGGAGAATCAACTATAACCGGATTTTTATATTTATCATATGGTGAAGTGATTTGAAAATTCCTATAAAATAAGGCAAGCACAAAACCAATAATCAAGCCTGACAAATGTCCTTCCCAAGAAACTTGTTCCTTTGTTGGAAAAATACCCCAAATTAAACTTCCGTAAAGAAAAACTACGGCTAAGGATAAAGCTATTAACCTAAAATACCTAGAGATTAATCCTTTAAAAAAAAGAAAGCCAAAAAGAAAATATATAAGTCCACTAGCACCAATATGAAAGGATGGGCGCCCAATCACCCAAAGAAGTAAACCCGAACCAAAGTAACCAAACAGAAAAACTCTCCAACTAATAGGTTTATAAAAATAGAATAAAGCGGCAGACAAAACTACTAAGGGAGCTGAATTTTGATACAGGTGTTCTATTCCAGAATGAATTAATGGACTCATTAAAACACCGATTAAACCAGAAATCTCTCTAGGAAAAACACCAAATTCATTTAAATTATAAGAGTAATTAATTTCCCACCAAAAAACAGTCCAAATACTCAGAAGAAAAAGCAATGGATAAAGAATAACACTCCATGTAAATTGTATGTAATAAGCGGATTTCTTTTGCATAATCAAAGGTAAGAATAAATCCAAAAGCTTCTACTTGAGAAAATCAAAATTTAGCGAAAGAGTAATGCTTTAATTCGACTATTAATGGAAAACATACAAAACATCAATCTTAAATTAACTAATTCTCCATTTAAGTATAGCTATATGCTGGGTGTGGGATGTGGGGTGCTGTCCCGTATCATTTCATTTCACAGGATTAATTCCTGCCTGACTAGCGCATGCAGGCAGGCGTTTACGCAATTGAAAATTACTAACTCATTGAAGATGTTGGGGGTTTGTCAGCCTGCCTGTGGCAGCTACGGTGTACCCACAAATATAGATTATCTTTGTACAATGATAAATTTAA
>JAIUMH010000002.1 GCA_022565635.1 Flavobacteriaceae bacterium
GCTTTTTAATATCGCAGAATGAAATCCAAATAACCGACTTCAAATTTCAGTTCATGAATTCCTTTCTAAAATTTTCAAAACATCTAACACCTCACATCAAATCCCCAACCTCCAACTTATCACTACACAAATTCATAAAATAAAAATTTAGCAATTATTTTTATATTATTCATTTGGTCAAGAAAATCTAAAGCCTAAATTTGTAACCATGAAAAGAATTGAATTAAAATTGTGGTGGTGGAATAAATTTACGTCAACAGTCGTGAATTGATTCCTCATTGCGTTTATATAAAACCAAAAAAGGCTTGTCAAACACGACAAGCCTTTTTTTTTGATTTAAATGAAACATTTATGACCACTAAATTAACAACAACTTACCTCAAAATGCTGGCCGATACGCACACGCCGGTGAGTATGTATTTAAAAATAAGAGACGCTTATCCCAACTCTATTTTGTTAGAGAGTAGCGATTATCATGCAAACGATAAAAGCTTCTCCTATCTATGTTGCAATCCCATAGCCGAATTTAAAGTTGAAAACCATCAACTCAGCATAGAAAAATTTGGTAAAACATCAACTCAAGAAATAGGAAAACAAAAAGGTGAAGTCATCAGTCATCTTCAAGGTTTTATAGAAAGTTTTGACGTTGAAAAACAAGATTTTCCCTTTTTAACCAGCGGTTTATTTGGCTTTACAGGTTTTGATGCCATACAGTATTTTGACAAAATTCAAGTTAATCAAAACCAAGAGCTCCAACTTTCGCAGTTGCATTATAAAGTGTATCAAAACATTATTGTAGTAGATCACTTTCACAATGAGCTCTATATTTTTGATCACAGCCCAAACAATAATTCAAATTTAAAAGCTGTGCAACAAATCATTCAGCAACAAAGTTTTCATCAATTTCCATTTACATTAAAAGGAGAAATTAAATCTACTATTTCTGATCAATATTTCAAAGATATGGTCACTAAAGCTAAAAAACATTGCCAACAAGGAGATGTTTTTCAAATGGTAGTTTCAAGGCGATTTGCACAGGAGTTTCAGGGTGATGAATTTAATGTATATCGTGCTTTACGAAGCATTAACCCCAGCCCCTATCTCTTTTATTTTGACTATGGAAATTACAAGATTTTTGGAAGCTCGCCTGAGGCTCAATTGGTGGTTCAAGGAGATCAAGCAGAAATTCACCCCATTGCTGGCACGTTTAAGCGCACCGGAAATGATTTAGAGGATGCAGAAATTGCCCAATCTTTAGCCCAAGATCCTAAAGAAAATGCAGAACATGTGATGTTGGTAGATTTGGCTAGAAACGACTTGAGTCAAAATGCCAATGATGTCAATGTAGTTAAATACAAAGAAATTCAGTATTTTTCGCACGTCATTCATTTGGTAAGTAAAGTGGTAGGAAAAATCAAAAACAAAACGCAAAAGTTACCCATTACCGCCTCTACTTTTCCTGCGGGAACACTTTCTGGCGCCCCAAAATACAAGGCCTTGCAATTAATTAACAAGTATGAACCACACGCCAGAGAAGCTTACGGAGGAGCCATTGGCGCAATAGATTTTGAACAGAATTACAACCATGCCATCATCATCAGAAGTTTTGTAAGCAAATCTCAACAACTTCACTTTCAGGCAGGTGCAGGCGTAGTTGTAGACTCTAAAGAAGAAAATGAACTCGCTGAAGTCAATCACAAATTAGGTGCTTTAACTAAAGCTTTAAAAAATGCTATTCATGTATAAGTTTAATTTCCTATCATTTTGGGCATTTCCCTTCAAAATTTCAGCAATTTTAAAGGATCGGGCTTTCCGTTTTACCTACCGGCAAGCAGGCAGGTCTTTTTTTGCCACTTATCAAAGTAAAAAAAGGATGCCACTGCAATCCCTAATGCAAATTTAGTTTCCAATTTAATAAGTAGAAAAAATCATATGTCTTTTAGAAAATCATAACAAACAATACAGATAAACCAATGAAAATACTAGTTATAGATAATTACGATTCCTTTGTTTTTAACCTTGTACACTACTTAGAAGAATTTTCTAACCAAGTAACTGTAGTTAGAAATGATGAAGTTGATTTAGAAAGTATACAGGCTTTTGATGCTATTTTACTTTCACCCGGACCTGGAATTCCAGAAGAAGCAGGTTTACTCAAAAAAATTATTGCTGAATATGCGGGTCAACTTCCTATACTTGGCGTATGCTTAGGTCAACAAGCCATTACCGAAGTTTTTGGAGGTTCGCTTCATAATCTTTCAAAAGTTTATCACGGAGTAGCTACTTCAATAAAAATTATAGATGCAGAAGAGGTGCTGTTTCAAGGCTTAGCTTCCAACCTAGAAATTGGACGCTATCATTCTTGGGTAGTTCATCAAAATTTACCCGATTGCCTCTTGGCTACTTCGGTAGATGATGAAGGACAAATCATGTCTTTAAGACATAAAGAATACGATGTAAGAGCAGTTCAGTTTCATCCTGAATCAGTATTGACACCTACTGGAAAAAAAATGATTGAAAAATGGGTGAATCATTTAAAAACAAATCAACCTAAAGTTGAAGTTCAAGCTAAATAAATTTCCATGAAAAAAACCTTAGAACGCTTAATCCAATTTGAAGAGTTGAGTCAGCAAGAAGCTAAAGCTATATTAATAGACCTTACTCAATCTGATTATTCTGAAGCTGAAATGGCTTCATTCCTCACGGTGTATATGATGCGAAAAATCAGTTTAGCCGAGTTGAAAGGGTTTAGAGATGCTTTATTAGAATTATGTCGGCCAATAGATTTATCCGATTTTAATCACATTGATTTATGTGGTACGGGTGGAGATGGAAAAAACACCTTTAACATTTCAACTTTAGCCTCTTTTGTTTCTGCCGGAGCTGGAGTTCAAGTAGCTAAACACGGTAATTATGGAGTATCTTCAGTGAGTGGAAGTTCTAATGTGTTGGAACATTTAGGCATACATTTCAGTAATGATCAAGATTTTCAAAAAAAATGCATGGAAAAAGCGGGGATTTGTATTTTACATGCACCCTTATTTCATCCAGCTATGAAACATGTAGGACCGGTAAGAAAAAAATTAGGTTTAAAAACCTTTTTCAACATGCTTGGCCCAATGGTCAATCCAAGTTTTCCTAAAAAACAAGTGGTAGGAGTTTTCAGTTTAGAGCTGTTAAGAATGTATGCGTATCTGTTTCAGCAAGAAGAAAAAGAATTCACCATCATTCACGATTTAAATGGCTATGATGAAGTTTCGCTTACTGGCGATACGAAAGTTTACTCTACAAATGAAGAGAAAATTTTAAGCCCATTAGATTTTGGTAGTTCTGTTTTAGAAGCAAGTCAGCTTTTTGGAGGAAATACAGTAAAAGAAGCCGGACAAATTTTTTGGAATATTCTTTCAGGAAAAGGCACACAAGCACAAAATGAAGTAGTGATTGCAAATGCCTCTTTAGCCATTGCTTTAGCTAAAGAAATAAGTATAGAAGAAGCGCGCTTATATGCAGAAGAATCACTTTTAAGCCAACGCGCTTTAGCATGTTTTAATCAATTAAAATCCATTCAATAATGCATATTTTAGATCAAATTGTAAGGTACAAGAAAAAAGAAATTGAACAACGAAAAAAACAGACTTCCGTTGCTGATTTACAACAAATGAAGTTCTATACAAAAGACTGTTTATCGGTCGTAGATCAATTTGAAAAACGACCCAAAAACATCATTGCCGAGTTCAAACGAAAATCACCAAGCAAACCGGATATTAATTTAAAAGCCGATTTGAAAGAAAAACTCATCAGCTACCAAGAAGCAGGAGCTTCAGCAGTTTCTGTACTCACAGATCATCATTTTTTTGGTGGAAATTTAAGCGACTTACAAATTGCTAAACAAGAACTTTCTATTCCCATTTTACAAAAAGATTTTATTATTGACGAATATCAGGTACATGAAGCGAAAGCTTATGGCGCCGATTTCATTTTACTTATTGCGCGTTTGCTTACTATAGCCGAGGTGCAACATTTATCTACTTTAGCGCAAGATTTGGGCTTGGAGGTCTTGGTAGAAGTGCATCATGAAGATGAATTAGTGAAAACCAATTTTACTAGCATTAACCTTATTGGGGTGAATAATAGAAACTTAGAAAATTTTGAAATTTCAATAGCAAATAGCTTAAATTTAGCTGGCAAGATTCCACCTGAATTTGTAAAAGTAAGCGAAAGTGGAATTCAAAATCGCGCACAAATTGACGAATTGTATCAAGCTGGATTTGAAGGTTTCTTGATTGGTGAAGAGCTAATGAAATCAACAAGTGTAGCAGAAAAAATCAGTCAGCTCATCGGTCAAAAATTCAGTTTATAATGAATACAGTAAAACTTAAAGTATGTGGGTTAAAATACCCAAAAAATCAGGAATTAATTAGTCAATTACCCATTGATTATGCTGGGTTTATCTTCTATAAAAATTCAAAGAGAAATACAATAAATGTAAGTGAAAAGCTCCCTGATCATATTAAAAAAGTGGGGGTATTTGTAAATGAAAAAATAGAAACCTTATTAAAGAAATTGAAAGATTACCACTTAGATGTAATTCAGTTACATGGTTCAGAAGACATCAATTACATTTTGAAGTTAAAAGAAGAATTGGTGAAAAAAGATTTGTATTTTATTCAGCTCTGGAAGGCGCTTCCAATTCAAGAAATCACCGATTTAAATTTAATCAAAACGTATGAAAACCATGTAGATGTAATTCTTTTAGATGCCAAAGGTCCAAAACCTGGTGGAAATGGAATTAAATTTAACTGGGATTTTCTTCAGCAAATAAACTCTAAAGTGCCAATTATGTTAAGTGGTGGAATTAAAATTGATGATGTTGAAGCCTTACTAAAAATTAAAGGACAGAATCTAATTTGGGGAGTAGATATTAACAGCGGATTTGAAATTAATCCTGGTTTAAAAGACGCCGGACGCATCCAACATTTTATGAACCGATTAAATTAAAAAGCAATGATTAAAAACGGATATTATGGAGAATTTGGTGGAGCCTACATTCCAGAAATGCTCTACCCAGCAGTAGAAGAGCTGAGAGCAAACTATGAAGAAATTTTAGCTTCACCAAACTTTCAAAAAGAATTTCAAGAACTATTAGAAGTGTATGTGGGTCGACCTACTCCACTTTATTTTGCTAAGAATTTAAGCCAAAAAGCGGGGTGTAAAGTTTACTTAAAACGCGAGGATTTATGCCATACAGGAGCGCATAAAATCAACAACACCATTGGTCAAATTTTATTAGCCAAACATTTAGGCAAGAAAAGAATCATTGCTGAAACGGGTGCTGGACAACATGGGGTGGCCACAGCTACAGCATGTGCTTTAATGGGTTTAGAATGTATCGTGTATATGGGAGCTAAAGACATTTTACGTCAAGCGCCCAATGTTTCAAGGATGAAAATGTTAGGCGCCAAAGTAGTCGCTGCAGAATCAGGAAGTAAAACTTTAAAAGATGCCACAAATGAAGCTATTAGAGATTGGATTAATCATCCGGAAAGCACGCATTACATCATAGGCTCGGTAGTGGGTCCTCACCCTTATCCAGATTTAGTAGCGCGGCTTCAATCGGTAATTTCTAAAGAAGTCAAAAAACAATTGCTTAAGTATGAAGGAAGAGATTATCCCGATTATTTGGTAGCCTGCGTGGGAGGTGGTAGCAATGCCGCTGGTTTGTATTATGACTATTTAGAAGATGAACGCACGCAAATTATAGCTGTTGAAGCTGCAGGAAAAGGTTTGCTTTCTAAGGAAACAGCCGCTACCACTCAATTAGGAAAAGTGGGCATTATACATGGAAGTAAAACCTTGTTGATGCAGAATACAGACGGACAAATTACAGAACCCTATTCTATTTCAGCAGGTTTAGATTACCCAGGCATTGGCCCCATGCACGCCCATTTATTTACGAGTAAAAGAGCTACTTTTATGAGCATTGATGATAGTGAGGCTATGCAAGCAGGATTGATGTTAAGTCAAACTGAAGGCATTATTCCCGCTATTGAAACTTCGCATGCCTTCGCTATTTTTAATCATAAGAAGTTTGAACCAGATGATGTAGTAGTTTTTAATTTATCTGGAAGAGGCGACAAAGATTTAGCTACTTATATTGATTACTTTAAATTAGACCAACAATGAAATCAACACTAATAAAAAACAGAATTCAAGAGAAAATCAGCACCAAAGATAACCTATTAAGTATTTATTTTACAGCAGGTTTTCCTCAATTGCAAGACACCAGAAAAGTCATTTCAAATCTTGCAGAAGCTGGTGTAGATATGATTGAAATTGGATTGCCCAATAGTGATCCCATTGCCGATGGTGAAGTAATTCAAAAAAGTTCTACCCAAGCTTTACAGAACGGAATGAGCACCTCACTCCTGTTTCAACAGTTAAAAGGAATTAGAGAAGAAATTGAAATTCCATTAATTATTATGGGTTATTTTAATACAATGCTTCAATTTGGAGTGGAAAAATTTTGTAGAACCTGTGCTGATTTAGGAATTGATGGTATTATTATGCCAGATTTGCCCGTTGAAGTCTATGAAAAAGACTATAAAGACATCTTTGAAAAGTATGAATTAAACTTTATTTGTCTAATTACCCCTCAAACTTCAGAAGAGCGAATTAGAAAAATAGACCAGGTAAGTACGGGATTTATATATATGGTAAGTACGGCTTCAACTACAGGAAAAACTTCAGGCTTTGGACCACAAGAAATTGATTATTTTAAGCGAATTAGAAACATGAATTTGAAAAACAAATGCATTGTTGGTTTCGGTATAAAAGATCAAAAAAGCTTTTCTCAAGTCTGTCAGTATGCCAAAGGAGGAATAATTGGAAGTGCATTTATTCAGTCTTTAAAGGAAAATGGAATAGATAAAATTGGTGAGTTTGTAAAACAAATAAGAACCTCTCATTGAGTTTATAGAAGAATAGCATATTTTTTTTTCACATACAAAAGTTAAAACTAGAAGATATAAGAAACCAGGTTTTTAAACTCCATTGTTTATAATATCCTGAATTTAAAATAAATTCATTTTGAAAAAAAACTAAATTCTTTAGAGATTTCATTTTTTTTGTTAATTTTAAACAAAATTTAAATCTCCTAAAAAAATTCAAAATGAAAGCAAACTTTTATCTTCTCATCTTCTTTTTTTTCGCATTAATTAGTAACGGTCAAGATTTTAATTGGTTAGAAGATTTTGACGACATTGACGAGATTAATTCTTGTAACGCACAGCTTAGTATTAACAATAATAATAATAATTTAAGTAATCATAGTAAAACATTGGTTATCTGTCCAGATGAATCAAATCCTGAATCGGATGCAACTGAAATTCAATTTTTAAATTGGAGTTTAAACACCAGTTTTGTTTCATTTACAATTTATGACGGTGATGATTCAACCGCTCCAATTTTGTATAATTTTACAGACAATACTATTTTACCAGATTTTTATATCACCTCTTCCTTAGAAAATTCATCGGGATGTTTAACCATTCAAATAGAAACAGACCCTATTCCTAATATCATTAATATTGGTTTTGATATGACCATTAGTTGTAGAGATGAATGTGCTGATTTTGATGTTTCTTTTTCGTATGATGGCATAGGTTTGTGTGACCAGGAATCAGAAAATATTTTTGAAGCTGGAACAGACTTTACAGTGTTTTCAAATGTAACTCAACTTACAGGAACTACTGTTGATGACTTAACTTATGAGTGGTATATTGATGATGAATTACAAGATTCTGAAACTACTTTTGTTACAGCCAATATTAATGAAGTAGGTTCCTATAATGGAGAATTACGTCTCATAAGTAATTTTGGCTTTTGTGAATCCATTCATGAATTTGAATTTACTATTGGGGGTGACTTGATCAATACAAGTGATGCTGACGAGGATTTCACGTTAGAAGAATTAATTTCTGATGTATTAATCTCTGGTAATTGCGCCAATGTAAACAATATAGAATTACTAAATGGTTTATCATTCCATACCAACGAACATAGTATTGGCTATTTTGAAGCTGGTTGTAGCGATTTTCCTTTTACTGAAGGTATTGTTCTTGGTTCAGGTAGTATCAGTAATGTTACTGATGGAAATCAAAATGGTTCTAATCCTCCTTTTGGTTCAATATGGCAAGGTGACCCAGATTTAGATAGTTTCGGACAATCTGCCAGCGGTAATTCAAACGCCACATCAAATGATGCCACAGCAGTAGAATTCTTCTTCAGCTCTTTTGAAGAAGAAATTGAATTCAATTACATCTTTGGTTCTTATGAATACCCTGGAATATTTGTTTGTAATTTTGCAGATATTTTTGCTTTTATTATTAGTGGACCTTATGATGAAGATGGAAACTTAATCTCTGATACTTTTCCAGAAGGAACCCCTGGAGTGTTTCAAGACGAGTACTTATACAATCATGATGGTAATCCAAATAATGATTTATTAAGCATTGATTTAGGAGGTCTAAATATTGCTACTTTTGAAGATGAAAATGGCAATTTAGTTCCAACAACTATTTCCAACATTCATGATTTCAGTGACATAAACGGAGATTCATGTTTTGAAGGCTCATTGGGTGAATTCTATTTTCCTGAACTTTACAATTCAAATGAATTTAATTACCATACTTTAAATGGTGAGACAGTTCCTTTGACTGCTTCTGCTGAAGTAATTCCTTGTGAGCGATATAAACTAAAAATAGTGGTTGCTGATTGGCAAGATTCATTCTTTAATTCATTTGTATTCCTAGAAGGAGGTAGTTTTGAATTGGGGGCTAACTTAGGAGATGATGTGCTTTTTTCAGATCAAGATCCCGCTTTTGAAGGAGATGTAGTTACACTATCGCCTTTTCAAAACGAATTAGACGACAATTGTGATTTGAATATTGAATGGTACAAAGACGGTGAACTATTAGAAGGATTTACTGAAACAACACTAGATGTTACGGAAACAGGAACCTATGAAATTTTTATAGACGCAGGAGATTCTAATCTTTCTGGTTGTAACGACAATGATTCTGTTTTTGTTGAATTTATACCTGTTCCTAATCCAGATAATATTGAAAATTTAACTAATATTTTTATCTGTGATCCTGAAACACCAACTGTAAGTTTTGATTTTACAGTGAATGAAATTATTGCTACTCAAAATCAAAACCCGAATAATTTTAATGTCTCTTTTCACCTTTCAGAAACAGAAGCTGTAAATAATCTTAATCCTATTGAAGATATTTCGGATTATCAAGTCAATGCTTCAGAATTAATTAATGAAAACGTAGAAATTTGGATTAGAGTAGAAGAAGCACTTACAGGAAATGCACAAACTTCAACTACCGCAAATTTTGAAATAGGTATTATTGAAATTGATTTAGAAGAAGTTGATTTACCAGTAATTGCTTTGTGTAGTGAAGATGATACTGCAGTGGTTGCAGAATTTAACTTAACAGATAACGAAGAATTAATTTCAACTATCATTGGAACAACCACAGTAAATTACAGTTATTATACTTCGCTGGCGGATGCTACAAATGCTTCCAATAGCATTAGTGACCCTGAAACATATACCTCAAATGAAACTTCCGAAACTTTATTTATTCGTGTAGAAAGTGGATTTGACAATGATTGTTTTGATATTACCTCTTTTGATCTTGGTGTATTTGAAAATCCCACTCCAACTTCAGTTCAAGACTTAGAGGCTTGTGTTGAAAATGATGAAGCATTTATAGATTTAACTCAAAATAATGAAACTTCAATTGGTCTTCCTAATCCTTCAATTGTTGAACTAGGCTACTACTTAACACAAGCTGAAGCTGAAAATCAAGTTGATGCTATTGAAGAAATAGAAAACTTCTTAATTCCTCAAGGAATTGAAGAACTAGAAGTTTTTGTTCGCATTGAAAATAACGAAGAAAATGGGAATTGTACCGTAATTGAAAGCTTCTTAGTATCAACTGTTTCAATTGACACTAACGAAATTGAAAACCTTGAGGAGTGTGAATTAAATGAAGTAGAAGTATCATTTAATTTGAACCTGGTTCTCAATGGGCTTTTTACTGATGAGGATAATGCCATTAATTATTCTACTTCATTTTATACTTCATTAAATGATGCAAATAATGAAGTAAACCAAATTGACAACCTAGATAATTATTCAAGTGTAGGAGAAGAAACTATTTATTTAAAGATAACAGATGATGCATCGACTAATGCTTGTTCAAAAATCTTAGATTTTGAATTGATAATTGTACCAAAACCAATCATTGACTTTGAAGCTGTAAATCCTTCTGCCTGTTCAGAAGATGGGTTTTTTAGCAATTTTGATTTTAGCACCTTAGGAGAAATAATGAGTATTGAAAGTGATTCTGACTACTCCTTTTCCTATCACCTTTCAGAAAGTGATGCCTCTAACAATGTAAATGCAATAAGTTTTCCTTTTGAAAATACCAACGCATTTAATCAAACCATATACGTAAGAGTTTTTGATAATACAACGGGTTGCTTAGAGTTTGGTAGTTTTGAAATAGATGTAAACACAACTTTAAATATTGAAAATCCTGCAAATCTTGAAGCCTGTGCCAATAATGAAGAGATTTATGAGTATGATTTAACTACCATTGAAAATGAAGTCTTAGGAGGAATTTCAGCCTCAGAATTCAGCTTTTCATACTATCTAACTCAAGAAGATTTAGATAATCAGGTAAATCAAATTACAACTCCAACCAATTTCGAAACCAATGAAATTAATCAACAGATATTTTTTGAAGTTACTAATGTTAGTGGTGAATGCAATTCTAACGGTGATTTCTTTTTAATCGAAAAAGAATTCCCAACAGTTAATTTAGATTTACCAATTATTAGTAATTGTGGTGAAGGAGGCTTTGCTGTGTTTAACTTTGAAAATTTAATTCCGCTGATCAACATTGAAGAAAATGTAGATTTAGAAATCAGTTTTCACGCTACCCAAACAGATGCTCAAGAAAACATTAATCCAATAATTGGAGATTACATCAATGAAGAACCTACCGAACAAATGGTATTTGTAAGAATTGAATTACTTGAAACAGAATGTACAAGTATTACAAATTTCACCATTCAAGTAAGTGATGATTTTGAAGTAAGCACCCCTAACCCACTTATAGGTTGCGACCCAGTTGGTTTTACTGAATTTGACTTAACCGAAGTAGAACCAGAATTATTCACTGGATTAAATTCGGAAAATTATCAAGTAAATTATTTTACATCAGAACAAGACGCAGTAAATTCAGAAAACCCTATTGAAACACCTGAGGCTTTTGTGAATACAGTTGAAAACGGACAAACTGTATTTTTTAGAGTAGACGCCTTAGAGGGAGAGTGTTTTACCACAGGAAACTTTGATTTAATTTTTGACCCAGAAAGCGAAGAATGTGAAGATTTTAGTGTAGAAGAGTTTTTGTCTGCACTTTATGTTTATCCTAATCCAGTAAAAAACATAGTAAATATTGACAATCAAAACCTTAATCAGATTGAATTATTGGAGATAGTTGATATGAATGGTAAGAAAATAATGAAGCAAAAAAACTTATCTAATTTTACCCAAATTGATTTAGGAATGTTAAGCAGTGGTTTGTATTTCTTACAAATACAAACAAAAGACGGTATAAACACGTCTTTAAAGTTGATTAAAGAATAAGCAGATAAATCATCTAAAAAGAGGCCAAATGGCCTCTTTTTTTTATACAATAAAAAGTATTTCAAAATAAATTTATTTTTTTTGTGTAGTAAAATTCAAGTTACTATATTTCAACTTTAATATGAACCTTAACATTGAAAGATATGTCTGAACAAGAAAAGAACGCAAAAAGCAACGAACAAGAAGCTCAACAAGTTCATCAAGAAGAAGCCTCTAAGTCTGAAGAAACTACTGCTTCAACAGAAGACGCACAACCCAAAAAGGAAATCTCTGCTGAAGAAGAAACTTCTAAAACTTCTAAAACTTCGGAAGATGCTTCAAAAGAAGTTACTTCGGAAGAAAAAGATACTTCATCAAGCACTTCTACAAAAGAAGAAGAAGATGATGTACAGAAAGAACTTGATGATGCCAATGCGGAAGATAGTGAAGATCAGGATGTAGGAAGAAGGCATGAAATTGCTAAAAAAGACTACGAATCCATGTCGCTTGACGAATTGGTGATTGAACTTGAAAATTTGCTAAAAAATGAAAAAGTTCAGGCAATACGTGAGCATGTAAGTGAAATCAAAGCTAATTTTGATAAGCAATTTAATGAAATTGTTGAAGAAAAAAAAGAGACTTTTATTGCTGAAGGGGGAAATATTATAGATTTTCACTACTCCTCACCAATCAAGAAAAAATTCAATTCCATATATTTTGAATACCGCGAAAAAAGAGATGCGCATTATTCACAGCTGAAGAAAAATCTCAATCAAAATTTACAAGCAAGACTTTCTATTATAGAAGAGTTAAAAAATATGATTGGGAGTGGGGAAAGTATGGGAACTACTTTCAAGCAGTTTAAAGAATTGCAAGAGCGCTGGAAAAACGCAGGCCCTGTTCCAAAAAACGAATACAATAATGTGTGGAAAAATTATCATCACCATGTTGAACGTTTTTATGACTTCCTGCATTTAGATAGAGAATTTAGGGACTTAGATTTCAAATATAACTTAGACCAAAAGTTGAAAATTATAGAGCGTGCTGAAGAATTGGCTGAGGAAACAGATATCAACCGTGCATTTAGAGAGCTTCAACTACTTCACAAAATGTGGAAAGAAGAATTAGGTCCTGTAGCTAAGGAGTTTAGAGATGATATCTGGGACAAGTTTAGTGAAGCAACCAAAAAAATTCATCAAAAAAGACAAGCCTA
The DNA here is from genome assembly GCA_022565635.1 of Flavobacteriaceae bacterium. Classification (GTDB taxonomy): domain Bacteria; phylum Bacteroidota; class Bacteroidia; order Flavobacteriales; family Flavobacteriaceae; genus Psychroflexus. The sequence continues at coordinate 12,924 of JAIUMH010000002.1, forward strand.
TTTTGATGAATTAGACCAAGAGCGTGAGAAGAACTACGAAGTGAAAAAGGAAGTTATAGAAGAAATTAAAAAACTTGCTGATAAAGATATAAAATCTCACAATGAAGCTCAACAACGTATTAAACATATAGAGAAATTAAGAGAGATTTTCTTTAGTGCTGGAAAAGCTCCAAGAAGAGTTAACGACCAAGTTTGGGATGAATTTAAAACTGGTGTTCGTGATTTCAACCGTAAGAAAAATGCTTTTTATAAAGAGTTGAAAAAGGAGCAATTTGAGAACTTAAAGAAAAAAGAAGAATTACTTAAAATTGCTGAAGATAATAAAGACAGCGTTGATTATGATACCGTAACTCCAGTTATGAAGCGAATACAGTTGGAGTGGAAAAAAATTGGTCACGTGCCCAGAAAAGACAGCGATAAAATATGGAAACGCTTCAAAAAAGCTTGTAACACCTATTTCGATCGTCTTCATAAAGAAAAAAACAAAAGTAATGACGAAGAGTTTAATAACTTCATTACCAAGAAAGATTTTATTGGTACAATTAAAAAAACCGAATTACCTTCTAACCAAGAAGAAGCGCTAAAAACAATTAAATCCTACATAGAAAAATGGGGGGAAATGGGTAATGTTCCCAACAGTAAGCGCTATATTGAGGGTAAATTTAATAAGGTTTTAGACCAATTGTTTAATCGAATTGATATTGACAAAAAGGACGCAGAATTAATTAAATATGACAATAGACTGCATAATTTGGAAGAAACTAGTGATCATTTTAAAATCAATAAAGAAGCAAGTTTTCTAAGAAAGAAAATTGATGAAACTAAAGATAATATTAATCAATTTGAGAATAATTTACAGTTTTTCTCAACTCAAGATGAAAGCAACCCCTTAGTTAAAGAGGTAATTGATAACATTAATAAGCTTAAAGACGAGCTTGAAATGTGGAAAGAAAAACTAAGTAAGTTAAGAGATTTATAAGCATTAGGTTAAAAATTCATTAGTGCTATTTTAATCAAAATACCATGGTGTATTTGCTAGATTTCTTTTCTATCAAAAATAAAGGTTAGTATAAAATAGCATTTGTTAGCAAATAAAAAACTCGGTAGATAAAAATCTACCGAGTTTTTTTAATATAACTGAGATGGTTAACAGATTATACCTATTTAACCTTTTAAATCATCATCATAACTATCTATATCTAAACCTCTTTTCTTTAGTAAAGGCTCTATACTAGGCTCAGAACCTCTAAAGCGTTTATATAATTCCATGGGTTCTTCAGTCCCTCCAGTTTCTAAAATATTTTCTCTAAAAGACCTAGCTTTTTCTTGGTTAAATAACTCGGTCTGTTTAAACTGGTCAAAGGCATCTGTATCTAAAACACCCGACCAAATATAAGAATAATACCCTGCTGAATAACCTCCTGCAAAAACGTGAGCAAAATGTGTACTGCTATGCCTTGCTGTAATAGAAGAAGGCATACCTAGATTAGCTAAAGTTTCAACTTCAAATTCTACAACATTAGCATCTAATGGTTCTTCTATGGTATGGTATTTCATATCTAATAGAGATGATGCCAAATACTCTGTAGTTGCAAAACCCTGTCCAAAAGTACCTAATTCTTCAAGCTTATTAATCAGTTCATCAGGAATAACTTCTCCTGTATCATAATGAAAAGCATACATTTTCAAAACTTCAGGATCGGTTGCCCAATTTTCCATAACTTGAGATGGTAACTCTACAAAATCTCTCGAAACATTTGTCCCTGCAAGGCTTTCATATTCAACATTAGAAAGTAAACCGTGTAATGCATGACCAAATTCATGAAAGAAAGTAGTCACTTCATCAAAAGTAAGCAATGAAGGTTTAGTAGATGTTGCATCGGTAAAATTACAATTAATAGAAATTACAGGAGCATATCTTTCTCCGTCTTTCATAGTTTGAGGTCTAAAGCTAGTCATCCAAGCCCCACTTCTTTTAGAACTTCTTGGGTGCATATCCATATATAAAACACCTACATGAGTTCCATCTTTTTCAGAAACTTCCCAAACAGTAACATCTTCATGATAAACGGGTACATCTTCTAATTCCTTAAACTGAAGTCCAAAAAGTTGATCTGTAACGGTGAAAATACCTTCTCTTACTTGATCTAAACTAAAATACTCAGCTACTTCCTGATTGTTTATATCAAATTTATCTTTTTTAATTTTCTCTAGATAATATTTGTAGTCCCAAGGTTGTACTTGATCCTTAATTCCATCTTCTGCCAACAAAATAGCAATGTCTTCTATTTCGCGTTCAGCCACTATTAAAGCTGGCTTCCAAAGTTTAAGTAAAAACTCTTCAACCGTAGATCTATCTTTAGCCATAGTAGTTTCTAAAGCATAGTCTGCATAAGTATCATATCCTAGTAAATTGGCTTTCTCAAGACGTAAGTTAGCCAGTTTTAATGCTATTTCTGTATTATTAAACTCATTGTTATTGTTTCCTCTACGCTTGTAAGCTTCATATATTTCTCTTCTCAATTCTCTATCTTCAGCATATTCTAAAATTGGCATAACATTAGAGTTCTGGATAGTAAATAGCCATTTTCCTTCTTCGTCTTTTTCTTTCGCTTTTTTGAAAGCTGACTCAAGGAGAGAGTTTGGAATTCCCTCCAACCTTGTTTCGTCCTCAATTAAAAGTTCAAAAGCATTGGTATCAGACAAAATATTTTGTCCAAATTGCGTAGTTAATTCTGCTATTTGAGCATTTATACTAGCCAATTCTTCTTGGTCTTCTTTATTGAGTTTAGCACCACTTCTTACAAAACGTTTATAGGTTTTCTCGAGTACTTTATGTTGTTGAGGGCTTAAATTAGTGTCTTCCTTATTTGTTTCCCAAATCTTAGCCACACGATTAAACAAATCCATATTCATATAGATAAAATCTGAATGAGCAGCTGATTTAGCAGACATTTTTCTTGCTATTTCTTGAATTTCATCATTGGTATGAGAAGAGTTTAGATTATAAAAAATCCGACTAGCTCTTGCGTACGTTTCACCAGACGTTTCCATAGCAAGTAGGGTGTTATCCCATGTAGGTTCATCTTCATTATCAATAATAATCTGAATTTTTCTTTTTTGTTCTTCCATACCAATAATCATTGCCTCTTCAAAGTGAACAGACTGTAATAGATCAAAAGGAGGTACTTCATATGGAGTTGAAAATTCTTTTACTAATAATGGGTTATCAGATTTCATTTCAGTACTTTTTTCAGGTTCTTCATTACAACTAATTAATGAAGCACCTATAATTAGGCTTAATACTATTTTTTTCATGTTTAATATTTTTTCAAAACTTGTTGCTAAAATATAGAAAAGATTCTATTCTATACTGAAAATTAGTTTTTGCTTAATATCTTTTTCAATTTTAGATACGAAATAGAATTCAACTAACCGAAATGAACTTAATTTAATACATTTGCAAAAAATCACTCCATAAAGAATGAAGCGTTTAATTGGGTTGAGTTTGTTTTTTCTTGTAGTATTAACAAGTTCTAGGCTGGATGCTCAAATTGAGATGGATTCGCTTTCAAATGATTTACGGCTTTCTTCATTACCTTACTATAATTATGGAAGAGGCTTAGGTGTCACTTCAAAAGACAGCTTATTTCAAATGAATTTGCGTTTCAGAATGCAAAATCGTGCTTCCTATCATCATTTACCAGAAGAAGACGCAGATGAAATGGAGGCTAAAGTAAGACGCTTACGCTTAAGGTTTGATGGATATTTAGGTAATCCTAAATTTCTCTACGCCATACAACTTTCTTTTGCAACGGACGATTTGGGTGAGTTACAAGAAAACGAAGAACGTTTTAATGTAATTAGAGATGCTGTTTTTATGTACCGTCCAAATCAACATTGGAATTTTATTTTTGGACAAACAAAACTTCCAGGAAACAGACAACGTGTTAACTCTTCTGGTGCACTTCAATTAACAGACAGAACTATCAACAACGCAACCTTTAATATAGATCGTGATTTTGGCCTTCAGTTACACTATATAAAAGATTATGAAAATCAATTTTCATACAATTTTAAAACAGCACTTTCTACTGGGCGTGGAAGAAATTTTCCTAATCGCTTTGAAGCTGGTGGTGCGGTAACAGCTAAAGCTGAACTATTTCCTTTTGGTGTTTTTAAAAAAGATGGAAGGTATTTTGAAGGAGATTTGTTGAGAGAAGAACAATTTAAAATGATGATTTCTGGAGCTTATCATTACAATAATAATGCGCTTAGAAATCGCGGGCAATTAGGCTTAGATTTATTTGAAGCTGCAACTATCTACTCTAGTTTTGTGGATGTTATGTTTAAATACCAAGGTTTTGCTGGTATGTTTGCGTATATGAATAGAAGTGCACCAGAGGTGTTTAGTCTTCATCCTGAAAACCAGGAAAACCCGAGGTTTATTGTGGTAGGTGAAGGATATGATGCGCAATTAAGCTATGTTTTTCCAAGTAATTATGAGTTCATTGCAAGATTTTCTCAGCAACGAATGGAAAGTCAAATTAAAAATTTAAGACCATCTTCTAATGAAATGGCAATTGGTCTGACCCGATATTTCTGGGAACATGCCTTTAAACTGCAGATGGAGTTGAGTAGAAGAGAGTTTCAACCAGCAAACAAAAACTCTTTTGAAGAATATTATATTCGATTTCAAGTGGAAATAGGAATATAAAAAAAGTCTGAGTTAATTATTGATCAACTCAGACTTTCAAAAAATTTAGACTTACCAAAAAGGTAATTAATTTTTTCTTCTAAAAACTCTTACAGTAGAATTACCTGCAGAAGATAATCTAAAAATATTAGAACCTTCAAATTCAATGGTAAAAGATTGTGTAGGATTACTTCCTAAAGGGTTTAATATCAAAATATTATTTTGAATATCTTCCCAATTCCCTCTAGAAGTAGCTGCCTCTGCACAGTTTTCAGGATCATCTCCTGCAAAATCCTTTCTTGTATACTCTAGGTTATTTTGGAAGTCATATTCTATTTGCTGGCTACATGGAACAAGCAATACGTTTGAGCCTCCTTCAACTTCTAAAATATCTAAATACCACTCTCCTACTAAATCTCTACTTTCTTGAGATAAACTTGGTCCACTGTCGTCATCACTTGAACAGGAGACAAAAAGAACCATTAAACTCAAGAACAAAACTTTTACTAATCTATCTTTCATTATTTTTAATTTTAAAATTATTACTTATCAATCCTAAATGGCAAATTTACGTTTTATTTTAAAAAGGTAGTCTGTATCCTATAGAAAAATGATTGTTATCAAATGTATTTCTAGCCGTATAATCAATAAACACTCTGCCTCTACCCCAGTTAATATAAGTACCCACAATAAGGTTGTAATTTAATCCTGTTGAATCATCCATACGCAATACACCACCCCCAGTTCCAACATAGGCTTTTAAACCGTCATTTTTACTAATGGTAAAAGGCAAAATTGCATTCATTTGTAAACCAAAAGCAGTATCGCTACCAAAACCAACAAAAGCTTCAGGAACGGCTTCAAAAACCGAATCTCCCAAGCCATAATATCCTCTAACTCCTAAATTATATGAAGTCTGTTCTCCAGCATTCACCCCGGTATAAATTCCACTACCTTTATAAGTCAAAAAATCCCACATCCAAGATTCATTTTCATTTTTAATAAAGTTGTAACCAACATTATTTCTTGTTTCAGTAGTTGAAGTAAAAATCACTTTTCTAGAAGAAGACTCTTCTTTATTTTGATTGTCAGCTGTCTTTGCTTCACTACCTTCGTCTCCTTCCTCTTCTTTTACGCGTTGCTTATCATTTTGTATGGTTTCATCTTCCTTGGCAGGTTTCTTTAATTCCTTCTCAAAGCGTTGAATTCGAAGTTCTAAATCTTTCATTTGTTGTTCAAGTTTTTCTTCTCTTTTCTGAAGTTCTTTATCTTGTTGATCAAGAATTCTTTTCATTTCATCCTCAGCACGTTGATTAGCCTCAGACTTTTGCGATATAGAATCTACTTCAACTTGTTTAGAAGATTTTTCAACTGCTGAAGTTTCTTTATCAACTTTCTGCTTTTTCTCCTTATTTTGCTCTTCAAGTTGCTTTTGTTTCTCTAAAAGCTGTTGGTCCCGTTGAGCAAGTTCCTTTTCCAGTTCTGCCAAACGTTTTTCAACACGAAGCACATTTTCAGTGGGTTGGTTATTTGTTTTGGTTTGGTCATCAACGTATTTTTCATCAATTCCTTGAAGAATTCGATTTATTAAAGACTCAAATTCATCTGGAGTCATTTTTAAGTATTCTCCACTATCTGTATCTTTACCATAAGTACCCTGCATTTTTTCTGTACGCTCTATATCTCTAAGCGCCGCTTCAACTTGCTTTTTACGTTCTAGTAATTGTACTGCACGAGTAACATTATTTTGTTGGTAAGCACGCTCAAGTTTTTCGTCTATTTCTTGAAGTTCTTCTTTGTACTCACGCTTCATACGTTGAAGTTTACGGTAATTCTCTCTATCTTTAATTGGGTCATAACGCATTTCTTCTAACTCTTCTTCTTCAACATATTCTTCAGAAGGCATTTTATGTTTTTTCCCTAGTTGAAGTTTTACTCCAGCATTATACATTAAATGAGTTTGTAAAGCTTCAGGAGCAAACAAATTATTAGCACTTCTTTCTGAAGAAGCCATTGCTCTAACTCCACCAGTAATCAAAAAGTTTCTTCCTAAAGGAATATCTAAACCTAAACCAGCATTAGCAAAAGTGCTGTTGGGTGCAGAAACAGAAATAATTGAAGGCTGATAATTAGATTGTGTAAGTAATTGCCCACCTCCTAAAATTAAATAAGGAGTAACACCTTTACCGTCGTTTAACTTAGCTCTAAACTCTAAACCATACATATTAAGTCGGTCAAAATCTAAAGAAATGCTTTTATCTTCCATAGATTGAAAGAAGTATGCCCTAACTCCAACATATTCGTTAAAATCAACACCAAAATATCCACCTGCTAAGTAAGTATCTCTATATAAGGAATTAGAATCAAAATCTAAATAGCCTAAACTTGGTTCAATCACCCAAGACCAGCCTTTAAATCCGTTTTTATAAGCATTCAAATACGCTTTGTCTAAACTAGACAATTCACCCGGTTTTCTTCCTCCTAAATAAATTTGAAGTGCCGCAATTGCACTAAAATTCAATAAGTCTTCCCTATCGTAATTACTTGCTTGAATTCCCAAATCACTTCGGTCTTGGGTGGTTAACAAATTAGAAACTGAATTATTTTGAAAACCTAAAGCTCTTCCTTCAATTAAAAAATTAATACGATTAGTTAGAGCTAACCGCATCCCTAAACCAAAACTTGCATAAATCTGTTCATTTTTATCTTGATTTTCTAATTGAAGACGCTGAATTCCAGTTCCCAAAGTAAAATAAGGAGAAAAAGCACTTGTTGAAAGATTAATTTTCAATTCACCTCCGTAACGGTCAATTCTTACATCTCTTTGAGGAATTAAATTGGCGTCAATTCCATTTCCAAAAGAACTGAAATCTGTACTCATATTCCTGTTAGTAGTATATAACCCACTTAGTTCAAGATATTCTCCAAACCCAAATCCAACTTTTCCACCGTACAAAAAATCATCATTTAATCCAGATTGATTATCCCACCACGAGTATTCAGCCATAGGCGAAAAGGTAAAACTGATATCTTTCATTTGAGAAAAACCAAAAGTTGAAAGTAGTAAAAATGTGTAGAGTAATGTTTTTTTCATGTTTAAGTATTATTTAGAGTACAATATGCAAAATAAATTTAAATAATTATACAAGTTTATCTCAAAATCAATCAAATCTTAATACTTTAGCAGTAAATATTTTTCAATGAAACTAAACTTAGCCTTTATATTTACTCTATATTGCTTTTTGGTCTGCTCAAACAATCAACTATTTGCGCAGGATGAAGCTGAAATTGTGATTTCTGAAGAGCGACTTCAAGAATTGGCAATAAAATTATATGAATTAAAGAAATCTAGGTTAGCTACACAGCAAACAAAAATTAAACAAGACCAGAAGCAAGCAAAAAAGCTTAATGTAGGTGATGCAAATCACTCTACTGAAAGTAAAGAATTGAGTGAAACTGACAAAACACTAAACACACAAAATCGCTCATTAAGTCAAACTTTAAATCAAGAGGTTCAAATATCCGAAATTAATCAATTCACTCAATTTTTAGATAGTTCTATAAAAGTTCAGAATAATCAGAACCAAAAATTATTAGAAGAATTAGCTGCATTGAGATCAGAAATAAAAGATCTTAAAAATCAACCGCCAGAGGTTAGTATTGTAGATGAAAGAAATGACGATGTTGTTGTTCGTGTAAACCAAAGAAATCTCAGCTCTTCGCCTAATACTGTCATGCAAAAAAAACAAGTAGATACATTGCATCAAAATGAAGTAATTAAGCGACTTGAAAGTTTACAGTTAGCAGTACAACAAAGAGATTCTGTACTACAAACTCCCTCTTCTAATCAACAATTAGAAGACGAAATTGTTCGTGTTAAAAACCAAGTTTATTTATTACAAGCCAAAATTGATCAGTTAATAGCAACTACAACTAATGACAGTCTTCCTAAGGCTAGTCAAGAATTGGTTAAACAACAAGATACACTAACTAATGTTTTAACTGTTCAAGAGCAGATTGAAAATGAAAGAGATTTGATTTATAATCAATTAGCAGAAAAGTATAGTAATTATAAAGAATTGGTATATTTTGAAAACAACTCCACCCAGTTAGGCAATTCATATGACAAAATAGTTAATGAAGTTGCAGCACTTTTAGCTGAGGAAAAGCAAATAGACGTTTTAATTTCTGGTTTTGCAAGTAAAACAGGAGCCGAAGATTACAATCAAATGATTTCAATGAAGCGAGCTCATGAGTTGAAAAAGCAACTTATGAACAAAGGAGTTTCTCCTAATCGGATTCTTACTGATTATAAAGGTATTGATTATGATGCACGAGATATGGCTGAAGCTAGACGGGTAGAAGTTGAATTAATTATTAGGCGGTAAGCAACAAAACAATCAATTAATCCAACAAAAAAAGTTGAGTAAAAACTCAACTTTTTTTATTGAACAAGAAAAACTATTATTCTCTTATATGACCATCACCAAAAACATAATATTTATTGGTAACTAATTGTTTTAAACCTAAAGGACCACGGTGATGTAATTTATCTGTAGAAATAGCCAATTCTGCACCTACTCCCATTTGTCCGCCATCGGTAAATCTTGTGGTAGCGTTATGGTACACTGCGGCAGAATCAATTTCTTCCATAAATCGTTTTGCTTCAGATTGATCTTCAGTTAAAATTACAGATGAGTGTTTTCCTGAATAAGTATTTATGATTTCATGTGCTTCACCTTGATTTTTTACCGAAGAAACTAGGATTTTCATAGCTAGAAACTCTTCAGACCAAATACTTTCATCTGCAACTTTCTCATTTTGACTTAATATAGTAGCAACTTTTCCATCTACTATGGTTTCTACACCTGCCTTTTCAAGTGTTTTCGCTAAATCTTTAACTTTGTTTTCAAAATCAGGTAAGTTTTCATCAATAAGCACTTTATCTAATGCATTACAACCTGAAATTTTATCTGTTTTAGCATTAATTAAAACTTTTAGTGTTTTAGGCCAATCAGCATTTTTAGAAATATACATAAAGTTATTTCCTCTACCGCTAATCAAAACAGCACATTTAGCATATTGCTTTACAAAATCAATTAAACGTTCACCACCACGAGGCACAATTAAATCTAATTTTTCAGTTGGATTCATTAAAAATGATTGAGTTTCTTGGCGATTCATCACCAACATTTTTATCCAATCTTTAGCCAAACCGTTTTTCTCTAAAGCCAAATGCCAGCATTTCACCAACTCTTCATTAGAGTGGAAAGCCTCTTTCCCTCCTTTTAAGAGGATTTTATTGTTCGCTTTAAAAGCTAAAACAGCAGCTTCAATGGTAACATCTGGTCTCGATTCATAAATAATAAGAATTGTACCGAAGGGATCTGTTTTATTGATTATATTTAAACCCGAATCTAGGGTTAGGTTTGAAATCTCATTACCCACAGGATCATCTTGGTCTCTAACTTCTTGAACGGCACGCTTCATGTCGTCAACTTTGGCATCATTGACTACCAATCGATCATATAATGCTTGATCATCACGATCAAAAGCGTCTAAATCTTTTTTATTGGCTTCAATAATTTGCTTGCGTCTTTCTTCCATGAGACTTATCATGGTTTCTAAAACGGCATTTTTTTTATCTGTACTTAATAATTGCATTACTAATTAATTTTTAAAGTTTAAATTCTGTTCCTTTTCTCTTTCCTTCTAAAATATCGATAATGATATTTTCATCTTTTCCGTTAGCTATGTAGGTTGGAATATGCTTAGAAGCAGTAAGTTTAGCTATTTTTAGCTTAGACTCCATTCCACCTCTACCTTCACCTTCTGCTTTTTCATTTTCTTGAACATACTTTTCTACTTTGTCATGCACTTTTACCTCGTGCAATAATTTAGATTTATCATCGTCAGGGTGACCTGTGTAAAGTCCGTCAATATCTGTAAGCATAATCAATTTGTCAGCTCCTACTAGTTCAGCTACCAAACTTGCTAATTCGTCGTTGTCTGAAAACATAGACATAGATAATGAAACAGCATCATCTTCATTAGCAATTGGAATAATGCCTTCATTAAGCAAGCCTTCGTAGCAATTAATCATATTCTCACGGTACTTACCCGGTGCAAAATCACGTTTAGTAGCAAGAACTTGAGCACAACGCATTCCAAAATCGTGAAACATCGTATAATAATGACGCATCATTCTTGGTTGACCTACAGAAGAGTAGATTTGTCTTCTTGTGGTTTTATCCTCAGCTAAGCATTCACCTAAAACTTCTTTACCAGCAATAGCTGATCCTGAAGATACGAGAATAGTAATAATGTCTCGCTCGTAGAGATAGGCAATTTGGCGTACTAAATTTTTTAAAATGGGACCTACAATTCTATTATTTCTGTTGGTCATCACATTCGTCCCAACTTTAACTACAACTCGTTGTTTAAATTTTCCTTTAACTGTCATTTTATAATTTTATTCGTTACCTAATTCTACAGCCCTATTAAACGCGGCATAAGCTGCTTCTTTAATTAATTCCTCTACATTATTGTCGTCCATAGAATCTAAAGCAGCCTGCGTTGTACCGCCCTTAGAAGCAACTTTACTCATCCAAGTTTTTGGAGTTAAATCAGATTGATTAAATAACTCTACTGCGCCTTCAAATGTGGTGCTTACAAGAACTTTTGAATCATTATCAGAGAATCCCATTTTTTTGGCAGCTTCTAACATAGATTGCATAAAGTAGAACACGTATGCAGGTCCACTACCCGAAATTCCTGTTGATTTATTGATGAATTCTTCATTTTTCACACGAATTGACTCCCCTGTAGTATCTAAAAGTCCGCGTATAGTTAATAATTCTACACGAGAAACTTCTTTCGATTCAGTATAAGAAGTAACCCCCTTACCAACTTTTGCGGGTAAGTTAGGCATGGTTCTTACCACTTTTTTTACACCTAATCCATCTTGAATCTGCTGTATAGTTATTCCAGCCATTAAAGAAACAAAAATCTGGTCTGGATGAATGTAGGGTAACATAGATTTGAATAAATCTTCAGAATGGTATGGTTTTACACCAATAAAAACAATATCTGCTTTTGGCAAACAATCTTCTAATTGACCATAAACATCAAATTCTTCTCTTTCGTTAAGCAAGGAAATTAAGTCGGCAGATAAATCATGTATCATTAATTTTTTTCTTCCAAGTAATGGAGATTTAGCCATTCCTTCAGAATAGGTTAATCCCATGTTTCCAGCTCCAATAACAAGTATTTTCATTCTATATAATTTATTTTAAATTAATATCTGCTTTAAAATATGCAAGATTAATGCAAAAAGCAAGTTTTTTTGAATTAATTTCAATAATATCACATAAAAACACGATTTTAAGCTAATCACATCCAACTATAAGCTTTTAGTAATATAATTACGATTTGTAAAAACCAAATCACGCAAGATTGTCAGTGACAGAATGTAAAAAAGCGGAAGGAATAGCAGAATTAGATCAGAAATCAGTCATTAATTTTGAAATAAAACTTAAAAAAAAACAGTGCAGAAAAAAAAAGACTCAAAACTTGAATTATTATAGTTTTGAGTCTTTGAATATTTTATACCTATAAAGTGTTAAGGACTTACAAAGTTCAATCCTACATTAAAATAAAATGGATTCTCTAAGCTATTTACCATACCAAAGTCTTGGTTACCAAAGAAGCCTCTAAAGAAATCTCGACTGCCATCTAGTTCATCTGCGTCATAAGACCAATCCCAACGATAACCGGCTTGAATACTTGCCCAAATATAGCCTGTTAGCTTAGTTTGAAATTCAATTTTTGGCCTAACTTCACCACGTCTAATTTCGTAAGAATTTCCATTAATCGAATATTCATCAATATGATAGCTTTGTCCTTCTAAATCAAATCCAGCTAAAAGCAACGAGTTTTTACTGAAGTTATACCTTACGTAGGCTCTTGCAGGAAATAAAATTTCCGTTCCCCATTTTCTGTTTTTTGAGGTCCAATCATACATAATTACAGGAACATAATTCATATTCCCTACGCGATAGGTTCTAGAAACTCCAATTCCCCATCTAAAGTAATCATTTACTCTTCTACCATAAACTGCAGCTGCACTATAACGCAGTGTGTTTAATGGCTGAAAACTATCCAAAGCAAAGTTTCCACTCATATCTACTTGGCCTTGAAAAACAATGAATTCAGTTTCATTCATAGGAAAAAACAAGGTGTTGGTCCAATTAATATTACGCAAACCATCCTCGTTTAAAATTTGTCCAAGGCCTCTTGCCTCTTGTCCGTTTGGAAGATTAAATCTGCTTTCACCAAAATCAGCATCAGGGCTAATTGAATACCTGGTATCCATGAAATTAATCCCTGATTGCCACACAAAACTACTTTTTGAAATGATTGGGATATTGGTATTAATACGAAGTCCACCAGTAAAATTTGCTCTTCCAGATTCTCTTACTCCAGGATTACTTTCATCTACATCAAAACCTGAACCATTAGATTGTGGAAATCTTACTTCAGAAAATTCATAATTATAAGGTAATTGACCATCAAAGCTTACGCTGATAAAACGCTGTGGACTCATTCCAGAAAGAGTTGGTGCCGCATATCTTTTAACTGGGGTATCATCTTCTAATTCAAAATTATCGTACATATCCCAATCTTCTTCATCTTCTTGGGCAACTACAATAAACCCAAAAAGAAGTAACAGAAGAAAATAAAACTTTTTTAAGTAAGTGTGTTTCATAGCTTTTATTATAAAAAAAGCTGCTGAGTAAAAAAACTCAACAGCTCTTTGAATGAATTAATTTATTTCTTTTTCATTTTTAATCTTCTCCATGTGTCTGAACGCCCAAAAGTTTTTACACCTATGTACCCTCTAATATCAAGAGTATTTTCGTCTTTCATAGTAATTACACAATCGTAGGTCTCCCCTTTTTCAGGATCGTAGATAGTTCCTTCTTCCCAAACACCATCTCCTTGATATTCAAAATCCTTTAAAATACGATAACCGCGAAGTGGCACGTCTCTCATACTCTTATCTGGATTATTTTTATCCAATTTAGGTTCACCGGTATCGGGATCATTAGGTTCTTTTAACCATACAATTTTACCATAAAATTTATCATCAATTTTATCAATTTTTACTTTTGCTTTTCCATGTCCAGGTTCCCATATACCTACTAAAGCATCTGCATCTTGCGCAAAACCAGTTAGACTCAAAACAAATACTGCTGCTAATACAATTGTTTTTTTCATTTTATTATAATTTAGTTTGTTGTTTAATATCAATTCTAATGCCGAAAAATTTATTTTTTAACCATTACCTCTATAACCACCTGTAAATCAAATGATATATCTTCATAAAATTCTTCTTCCAATAAATCAAAATCACCTACAAAAGTGATTTTTTCATCATTTAATGCTTTCAAAACCTCTTCTTGCTTATCAGCTACTTTTAAATTATAAGAGGTATTGTGTTTAATATTTTTCTCTAAGAGACCTATTCTATTCATGCTTGTATATTTTGATTTCATCTCCATAACCAGCTTATTAATTTTAGGAAAATCTTCGTTTTCTGGTATGCTTATTTTAATTTCATGAATTCTTGCATCTTTAAAATCTTCAGAAGAAAATTCTTCAGCAAGCAGTTTGTTTACATCAAATTCCCAAGAGGCTGTAGCGGTGTTAGATCCTTCAAACATTGGCCCAACTGCATTGAGTTTTAAGGTTGGTGTTTCCACAAAATGAGATTCTGTTTCTACACTACAAGACCCTAACAATAGTAACATGATTACTAATACTGCGTAATTTTGTATTCTTTTCATATTTTGTTAATTATTTTGAACAAATCTATATATTTTTCCATTAAAAAAACATTATATTTAAAATGGTTTTCTGATAAAATAAAGCAATCAACTTTAATTTTCAGATAAACAGATAGTTAAACACATTAAAGAATAAACGGAATATCCATCAAGTCCTCATAATCTAACCCTACATTTATATAATAATTGAACAAATAAAACAATAAATTTCTAATAATGAAATTTTCACATAATTTTTAACTTTTTATTATGCGCGCATAATAAAAAATCATTACATTTGACGAACAGAAATATAGAATGAGAGAAAAGACAATAGATTATGTTTTACGAGCCACCTGGATGGCTGTTGCAAAAATGTATAATGAAGAAGCTGGGAAACAAGGAAGTACAATGGCTACTGGCTTTGTTTTATTAAATATAGACCCAGAAGAAGGAACTCCATCTACTTCATTGGGTCCTAAAATGGGAATGGAAGCCACAAGTCTTTCTCGCACTTTAAAAACAATGGAGACTAAGGGTTTGGTTTCACGTGAACGAAACCCCGAAGATGGGAGAAGTGTTCTCATCAAATTAACAGATTTTGGAAAAGAAATGAGAGAATATTCGAAAGGTGTTGTTCTCAAGTTTGATGAAAAAGTAAAAGAAAATATAAGCGATAAGGATTTGAAAACTTTTATAGAAGTGGCTAACACAATTATAGATTTAATTTCAAATAGAAAAATTTATTAATCATACTTTAATTAATTGTATATGAAACGAAGAATAAATAAAGTTGCAGTCATCGGATCAGGTATTATGGGTAGCGGTATAGCTTGTCATTTTGCCAACATTGGTGTCGAGGTATTGTTGCTGGATATTGTTCCTAGAGAACTCAACGAAAAAGAAAAAAAACAAGGATTGAGCCTTGAAGACAAACCCGTTAGAAACAGGATTGTGAATGAGGCGCTTCAATCTTCTTTAAAATCGAATCCTTCACCAATTTATCATCAAGATTTTGCTAAGCGAATTACCACTGGTAATTTGGAAGATGACATTTCAAAAGTGAAAGATGCCGATTGGATTATTGAGGTTGTTGTTGAACGCCTAGATATCAAAAAACAGGTTTTTGATAACCTAGAAAAACACCGAAAGCCGGGCACTTTAATTACTTCCAATACTTCTGGAATTCCGATTAAATTTATGAATGAAGGAAGAAGTGACGATTTCAAAAAGCATTTCTGCGGAACGCATTTTTTTAATCCGCCTCGTTACTTAAAGCTTTTCGAAGTTATTCCTGGACCTGATACTTCTAACGAAGTTATTAAATTTTTAGAAGAATATGGTGAAAAATTCTTAGGTAAAACTTCTGTTGTAGCTAAAGACACTCCTGCTTTTATTGGAAACCGCGTCGGAATTTTCTCTATTATGTCTTTATTTCACCAAGTGAAAGACTTGGACATGACTATTGAAGAAATTGATAAACTTACCGGTCCCTTAATTGGAAGACCAAAATCAGCTACTTTTAGAACGGTAGACGTGGTTGGTTTAGATACCTTAGTTCACGTTGCCAATGGATTGCATGAAAATTGCCCAAAAGATGAACGTAACGACCTGTTTAAACTTCCTGATTTTATTGAGAAAATGAAGGAAAACGAGTGGTTAGGTAGCAAGTCTGGTCAAGGTTTTTATAAAAAAGTAAAAAACAAAGACGGTTCTAGCGAAATCAAATCATTGGATTTAAATAGCATGGAATACCGCGATAAGGAAAGCCCGCGTTTTGAATTGATGAATAAAACAAAATCGATTGATAATGTTGCTGAGCGTTTTCCTATTTTAATTGAAGACGACAGTAAAGCAGGAAAATTCTTCAGAAAGAACTTCGCCGCTTTATTTGCTTACGTGCAAAATAGGATTCCAGAAATTTCAGACGAATTATACAAAATTGATGATGCCATGAAAGCAGGCTTCGGCTGGCAACATGGACCGTTTCAAATTTGGGATGCGGTAGGTCTTGAAAAAGGAATCGAACTAATGAAGGAAGAAGGTTATGAAGTAGCCCAATGGATTCAAGATATATCGGCTTCTTCGCAGAAATCTTTTTATTCAGTAAAAGACGGGAACACCTATTATTATGATATTCCTAAGAAAGAGCAAACCAAAATACCAGGTCAGGACGCATTCATCATTCTAGACAACATTCGCGAAAGCAAAAAAGTTTTTGAAAACAAAGGAGTTTCGGTACAAGACTTAGGAGATGGAATTCTAAATGTAGAATTCAGAAGTAAAATGAATTCTATTGATGGAGATGTTTTAAACGGATTAAATCACGCCATTGATTTAGCTGAAAAAGAATACAACGGATTGGTTGTTTCTAATAACGGTCAGAATTTTTCTGTAGGTGCAAACATAGGTATGATTTTCATGTTTGCTGTTGAACAAGAATATGAAGAATTAAATGGAGCCATCAAATATTTTCAAGATACCATGATGCGCATGCGTTATTCTTCTATTCCAACTGTAGCAGCACCACATCAAATGGCTTTAGGTGGTGGATGTGAATTGAGTTTACATGCCGACAAAGTAGTTGCTTCTGCAGAAACCTATATTGGGTTAGTAGAATTTGGGGTTGGTGTAATTCCTGGTGGTGGAGGTTCTAAAGAAATGACCTTAAGAGCTGCGCAAACTTTCCAAAAAGATGATGTAGAATTGAACCGTTTACGTGAACATTTCTTAACCATTGGAATGGCTAAAGTAGCTAAATCAGCTCACGAAGCATACGATTTAAATATTCTTCAAAAAGGAAAAGATATTGTTGTTGTAAATGACAACAGAAGAATTGCAACCGCTAAAAAACATGCTTTATTAATGGCTGAACAAGGTTACACAAAACCGGTAAAAACCAATAACGTAAAGGTATTAGGAAGACAAGCCTTGGGAGCATTTTTGGTAGGAACAGACCAAATGATGGCTGGTAAATACATCAGCGAACACGATAAGAAAATTGCCAATAAGTTAGCTTATGTCATGTCGGGTGGCGATTTATCAGCCCCAACCATGGTAAGCGAGCAATATTTATTAGACCTAGAACGCGAAGCATTTTTATCGCTTTG
The DNA here is from genome assembly GCA_022565635.1 of Flavobacteriaceae bacterium. Lineage (GTDB taxonomy): Bacteria > Bacteroidota > Bacteroidia > Flavobacteriales > Flavobacteriaceae > Psychroflexus. The sequence goes on from JAIUMH010000002.1 coordinate 30,557, forward strand.
TGGAGAACGAAAAACGCTAGAGCGTATTCAGCATATGATTAAGAAAGGAAAACCCTTACGTAATTAGATTTAAGAACAAAGTACTGAGAATATAAGTAAGAGACTAATCTTTTAAAATTAGAAATTATGCACAAATTTGAAGATTTAAAAATATGGAAAAAAGCAATAGATGTAGCTGAAAAAAGCTATAGACTAACGGCAGACTTTCCAAATGATGAAAAGTACAATCTTACTTCTCAAATTAGAAAAAGTGCAGTTTCAATTCCTTCAAATATTGCAGAAGGAGCTGGAAGAAATACTAATGGAGAATTCAAACAATTCTTAGGTATAGCTAATGGATCATCATTTGAATTGATTACTCAACTTTTCCTTTCAGAAAGGCTGAATCTATTACAAAAAGAAATAGCACAACCCGTAATTAAGGAAATTGTAGAAGTTTGTAAAATGAATTATTCACTACAAAAATCTATATCCTAAATACTTAATTCTCAATACTAACTACTTAATACTAAATACTAAATACTAGAAAAAATGAAAACAGCATATATAGTAAAAGGATACAGAACCGCAGTAGGAAAAGCCAATAAAGGTGTATTCCGATTTAAGCGACCAGATGATTTAGCCGCAGAAACCATTCAATACATGATGGAACAACTGCCAGATTTTGACAAAACAAAAATTGACGATGTGATTGTAGGTAACGCTATGCCGGAAGCTGAACAAGGTTTAAACGTTGGTCGGTTAATCTCCTTAATGGGATTAAAAACCGAAGAAGTACCTGGAGTAACCGTGAATCGTTACTGCGCATCAGGAATTGAAACCATTGCCATGGCAAGTGCAAAAATTTCCAGTGGAATGGCCGATTGTATCATAGCCGGAGGAGCAGAAAGCATGAGTTATATTCCTATGGGTGGTTACAAACCCGTTCCCAACTACCAAATTGGTAAAGAAGGAAACGAAAGCTACTATTGGGGAATGGGATTAACTGCGGAAGCGGTTGCTGAAAAATACAAAGTGAGTCGTGAAGACCAAGATCAATTTGCTTACAACTCGCACATGAAAGCCTTAAAGGCGCAAGAAGAAAACCGATTTAAAAATCAAATTGCCCCGATTAATGTAGAAGAAGTCTATTTGGACGCTAACAACAAAAAAGCAACAAAAAGCTACACCGTAACACAAGATGAAGGGCCTAGAAAAGGAACAAGTATTGAAGCTTTAAATAAACTTCGACCTGTTTTTGCTGAAGGTGGAAGCGTAACCGCAGGAAATTCATCGCAAACTAGTGATGGTGCGGCTTTTGTAATGGTAGTAAGTGAGCAATTTATGAAAGAGCATAACTTAGAGCCAATAGCTCGTCTAGTAAGCTATGCTACCGTAGGTGTTGAGCCAAAAATCATGGGAATTGGTCCAGTAAAAGCTATTCCAAAAGCCTTAAAGCAAGCAGGATTGAAAAAAGAAGACATCGAATTGATTGAACTTAACGAAGCTTTTGCTTCACAATCTTTAGCTGTTGTTCGCGAGTTAGACCTCAATCAAGACATTGTAAATGTAAATGGTGGTGCTATTTCACTCGGACACCCTCTAGGTTGTACAGGAGGAAAACTTTCTGTTCAATTATTTGATGAAATGAAACAACGAAGCCTTAAAAACAAATACGGAATGGTAACCATGTGTGTAGGAACTGGACAAGGAGCCGCTGGAATTTATGAGGTTTTTTAGTGGTTAGAGGTTAGAGGTTAGTATTAAGTACAAAGTATTAAGAAGTGAGAAATTTTGAATTTTAACCTGCCCGACTAAGCTGGTCAGGCGGGATTATGAATTATGAATTTTAAATTAAGCTGAAGCTCTGTGAATTTTGTGACTTTATGGTAAAAAAAGAAGTGAGAATTAAGTACAAAGTAGTGAGAAATTGTGAATTTTAAATTACATTAAATCTTTGCGCCTTAGCGACTTTGCGAGATAATAAACAAAAATTAGAAAAAAAGAAAAAATGGAAACAAAAGAAAAAAATGTAATAAGAGGCGGGCAGTTTCTGGTTAAAGAAGCCAAAGCCCAAGATATCTTCACGCCAGAAGATTTTACTGACGAACAAAAAATGATGCGCGACTCTGTGAAAGAATTTGTAGATCGTGAAATTTGGCCTCACAAAGAAGAATTTGAAAAGAAAAACTATGCGCTTACTGAAGAAGTGATGCGCAAAGCAGGAGAACTCGGTTTTCTTGGCGTTGCCGTTCCTGAAGAATATGACGGAATGGGGATGGATTTTGTCTCAACCATGCTAGTTTGTGATTACATTTCTGGAGCTACTGGCTCTGTGGCCACTGCATTTGGAGCACATACCGGAATTGGAACATTACCTATAACCTTGTATGGTACGGAGGAGCAAAAGAAAAAATACATTCCTAAATTAGCGACGGGCGAATGGTTTGGTGCCTATTGTTTAACTGAACCTGGCGCTGGATCGGATGCTAATTCTGGAAAAACAAAGGCAGTGCTTTCTGAAGACGGAAAACACTACCATATTTCAGGACAGAAAATGTGGATTTCTAATGCTGGATTTTGCGATTTGTTCATTGTATTTGCTAGAATTGAAGACGATAAATACATCACAGGATTCATTGTTGAAAAAGATCTGGAAAACGGAATTTCATTAGGAGACGAAGAAAAGAAATTAGGTATTCACTCCTCTTCTACTCGACAGGTTTTCTTTAATGATACCAAAGTTCCTGTAAAAAACATGCTAGGCGAACGTGGTGGAGGATTCAAAATTGCCATGAACGCTTTAAATGTAGGTCGAATTAAATTAGCTGCGGCTTGTTTAGATGCACAACGAAGAGTAATTGATACGGCTGTAAAGTATGCCAATGACCGTGTGCAATTTAAAACACCTATTGCTAAGTTTGGCGCTATTCGTGAAAAATTGGCAGAAATGGCCACGCGTGCTTTTGTAGATGAATCAGCTTCCTACCGAGCAGCTAAAGATATTGAAGACCGTATTAATGCAAGAAAAGAAGCTGGAGCAAGTCACCAAGAAGCAGAATTAAAAGGCGTTGAAGAGTATGCCATTGAATGTTCAATTCTCAAGGTAATTGTTTCAGAACATGCTCAAACTTGTACCGATGAAGGAATTCAGATTTTTGGTGGAATGGGCTTCTCTGCAGACACCCCTATGGAAGCGGCTTGGAGAGATGCGCGTATTTCAAGAATTTACGAGGGCACCAATGAAATTAACCGAATGCTTTCTGTGGGAATGATGATTAAGAAAGCTATGAAAGGCCATGTTGATTTATTAGGTCCAGCAAATGAAGTAAAAGAAGAATTGACAGGTATTCCTTCTTTTGAAACACCCGATTATTCAAAGCCACTTTCAGAAGAAAGAGCAATGATCAAGAAACTGAAAAAAGCGTTCTTAATGGTTGCTGGAGCGGCCATGCAGAAATACGGTGAAGCAATTGAAGAACACCAACAATTATTAATGGCTTCAGCTGATATTTTAATGGAAATTTATATGGCTGAATCAGCTATTTTAAGAGCCCAGAAAAACGTTGAAAAAACCAGCGAAGAAGAAGCAAAATACCAAGTAGCCATGGCTCAACTGTATTTATATTATGCGGTTGAACGTGTAAGTCAACGTGCTAAGCAAGGGATTATCTCATTTGCTGAAGGCGACGAACAAAAAATGATGTTAGTTGGTTTAAAACGCTATACCAAATATGACAATTATCCTAATATAATTGCATTACAAGAGCTCGTTGCTGAAAAGGTTGTCAGCGAGAACACCTATCCATTTTAAGATTGTGCCAAATTTGAAGGTATAGGTATTTATTCAATTAGGGTTGCAACCGTCTATAGATTTTATAGGCGGTTGTTTTTTTATGGGCATTGACTATTCCTCTAAGACAACTTGATTTAAAATTAACCCAGAAGCAGGTGCAATATGCTCGAGTTTAATTTTGTTTTTCCCATCCAAAGTATCTTCAAAAAAATCAACTGATTTCTCACCAGATCCTAAATCAATCAGCATGCCCATCATTAAGCGAATTTGATTGCGTTTAAACCCCTTCCCTACCACTTTTAAAACCTGCACTTTTTCAGGAAAAAAACTGGCTTGAAAATAGGTGTTTTCTACAATTTCACAAGTCTTAATTTCACCTTCGGTGATAGTATGTGGTGTTGGTCGAAAGGTATACGAATAAAAATCTTTCTCCCCTTCAAACTTTTGAGCAGATTCTTTCATTAAATCCAAGTTCAATTTTTTTGTGATATTCGCCATAAAAGGAGCCGCAAAAGGATGAATTTTTTCAGGAAAACTAAAAAAATACAAGTATTCTTTCCATTTTGGATGTTGAATAATATTGAATTTGATTTCTTTTTCTTTTATATTTAATGCTCTTAAATCGGGCGGTAAGTTTTTATTAAATAAAGATAAAAAATCATTTTCAAGCTCATGATACGTAAAAAGCTGAATATAAGTTTGTTCAACAGAAACCATAGCATCCGTCCTGCCGGCTGAAATCACATTAAACTTCTTGCCTTCAAAAATAAATTTCAACGTCTTTCTCACCCTTCCTTCTAAGGTTTTAACATCGGGCTGTTGTTGCCAACCATGGTAACGAAACCCAAGGTATTGAAATTTGATTAAGTAAGTGTAGCGTTGGGGTTTCATTTTTATATTAAATTTAAAAAGGCGAAAATAAGATTTACAAATTAAAAAAACTCCTTCCAACGTACATTAGATAGAGTTTTTAGTTGTTGTTGTTTCGTTTCTTAATTTGAATTCTGTTGGATGATTTGCAACAAGTCGTCTTTAGAAAGAACACCGCTTTGTCGCCATTTCTGTTCTCCTTGCTGAAACAAAATCATAGTCGGAACTCCCCTAACCTGATATTGTGCCGTTAAATTTTGATTTTTATCAACATCTATTTTTACAATTTTCACTTGTTCACCTAATTCACTTTTCACCTCTTGAAGAATGGGTGCTAACATTTTACACGGACCACACCAATCAGCAAAAAAATCGACTAGAACAGGAACATCGGAAGCTATAATTTCATTAAATTTTGTTTTCATAAGTACTAATTTTAGACAAAAATACAATAGTTGTTAGAGTTTGTTGGTAACTTGAGTTACAAGTCAAAAAATAAAGTTCAAAAATCATTTACTAAGTTTTTTCGCTGTAATGAAGTAGGGAACGTAAAAAGCAAGACGTGATTAGCAGGATGAGATGTCTCACTATTGTTACTGATGACGTTTTCATGTAAATTTTTGATTATTAGTTTTTGTTTTAAGTTCGAGCGGAGTCGAGAACCATCTACATCTCGACTTTAGTTTATCCTGAGCATTTGTTGAAGAGCTCTATGCTAAAACATAGTATAAACGTCACAAACTATTAAATAAAATTTGCTGAAATTTTCAAAGGCTCGATATGACATTTCATTTCCAATTTGTCATTCCGATTCCGAATTACTCGGGAGAGGAATCGCACTTGAGTAAGCACGAAACCCATTTCACGCAACCCACAAACGTAATCAGCAAGACGTGATTAGCAAGGTAAGATGTCTCACTATCGGTAGACATGACACACTGGAATCCTGTTTTATATTGTAGAGGCGTTTGACTCAAACGTCTCTACAATAAAAAAAACGCCTCTACAATAAAAACAAACGTTCTACAATAAAAACAATCAAAAAACAAAATTATCGTTCAGCTTTATTATCATTACTTCAAAAAAATGAATAAAAATTCCGTAATTTTGACGAAAATCAAAATAAATGGACATAAATCAAATTCCAAATCTAAAACATACGGCTTCCAATAACTTCTTTTTGCTTTCTGGTCCTTGCTCTATAGAGGGTAGAGATATGGCTTTTAGAATTGCTGAAGAAATGGTGAAAATTTCGGATGAACTGAAAATACCTTATGTATTTAAAGGTTCATTTAAAAAAGCTAACCGAAGTAGAATTGATTCTTATACAGGAATTGGCGATGAAAAAGCTTTAAAAATTCTACAAGAAATTGGTCAGCATTTTGAAATTCCTACGGTTACTGATATTCACGAAGTAAGCGATGCAGCAATGGCGGCTAATTATGTAGATGTTTTGCAAATTCCTGCATTTTTAGTGAGGCAAACCGATTTAGTAGTAGCGGCTGCAGCAACAGGGAAAACGGTTAATCTAAAAAAAGGACAATTTATGAGTCCAGAGAGTATGCAACATGCAGTTACCAAAGTGACCGATTCTAAGAATGATTTAGTGATGGTAACAGACCGAGGTACCATGTTTGGCTATCAGGATTTAATTGTAGATTTTAGAGGAATTCCGAGCATGAAGAAATTTGCCACTACGGTTTTAGATGTAACCCATTCCTTGCAACAACCCAACCAAAGTTCAGGTGTTACTGGAGGAAGACCAGATATGATTGAAACCATTGCCCGGGCTGGAGTAGTGAATCAAGTAGATGGATTATTTATTGAAACTCATTTTAATCCTTCAGAAGCGAAAAGTGACGGCGCTAACATGTTAGACTTAAAACATATGAAAGGATTGATGAGCCGCCTTGTTGAAATTCGCCAAACCATTAATTCATTTTAAACCACCAAACCTAACTAAAATGAGTAAACGCAAAGAGTTAATTGAAAAGATTGTAGAAAAATACGAAGCTTTAGGAGAAAATCCTGACAACTATTTGGAGGGCTTATTGCATCAACGCCCTATTGAATATTGGGATTATATTCAAGTTGAATCACTTTTATCCTTACAAAAACCTGTTACAAACTTTAAAGATGAAGTGGTATTTATCGGTTATCATCAAATTACTGAGTTAACCTTAAAGCTAATGATTCATGAAATTAAGCAGTTGGTTTTTGAAGCGTTTGATGAAGCTGTATTTACTGATAAATTAGGGAGGTTAACAAGGTATACCGATTTACTCATCACTTCTTTTTCGGTCATGAAAAACGGAATGAGCTATGAAGACTACAACACCTTTAGAATGAGTTTAACTCCGGCAAGTGGCTTTCAAAGCGCTCAATTTCGGTTTTTAGAAATTTATTGTACGCCTATAAAGAACTTGATTAATCAAAAAGGAAAAGAGCGCTTATCTAAAAATCCAAGTTTAGATGAACTTTTTGAAAATATTTATTGGCGTGATGCAGGATATAACCGAAAAACTGGAAAATCCAATCAAACATTATCGGTTTTTGAAGAGAAGTACCTCAAAGATTTCAAGGAATTAGCCAAAGCAGTTGAAGGCAAAACACTCAATGAAAAATTAATGCAGATTGAGCAACCTTCAAAAAAATTAATTCAATCAGTAAAAGATTTTGATTACAATTACAATGTCAAATGGCCTCTCACCCATTTAGCTACAGCCTCTAAGTATTTAAATTCAAAAGGAGAAAACAAGGCGGCCACAGGTGGAAGTGAATGGCAAAAATATCTTCATCCCAAATACCAACAAAGAAAGTTTTTTCCTGAAATGTGGCATGAAAATAGTATCTTAGATTGGAAAAAGTAAAATTTTGAAAAAAAGGGTTTTTATCATATTAATAGGTGTTTTACACTTTGTGAATTTGGGATATACTCAAGATTTAGGAAGTGAACGCGCTTTTGATATTTATAAAAAACCTATACTCTCTACTTTTTTTGAAGAACCTTATTATCCAGCTCCAAGAGAAGAATTGGTTTCTACTCAAAACATGTATGAACGTAAGAAGGTAAGTCAAGAGATTGATATGCTTTATGAAATTCAGCGGAAAGAGCAATACCGGCAACAACAAGCGGCAAAATATGAAAATAGTGTAGAGCGTTTTCGAAATAAGTTTAATGTACAATCTTCAGGAAGTGATGGCAGGCCAAGGTTTAGAGCGCAGACCGATGTAAGACAGGTTAATCCTTTTCATGATCCTTATATGATGAATCATAGAGCACACATGAGGCATCCTTTATACCGTTCCAGCTTTATGCGTCCAGGACTTTACATGTCCAGTTCAACACAAATAGAGACCTCTTTAAACAAAAAAGAAGAACCAAAACAAGATAAAAATTAATCCTGTTTTAGATAAATTCCATCTTGATTTTTAATTTCAATTTGGCGATCTTTATACAAAGTTCCAATAGCTTTTTTAAACGACTTTTTACTCATTTGTAAAAGTTGCTTAATCAGTTGAGGCTCAGATTTATCATGAAGAGGTAAATAACCATCTGCATCTTTTAAAACCTCTAAAACTTTTTGAGCATTCGGTTCAATGCTTCGGTAGCCAGGGCGTTCTAAAACCAAATCAATTTTATTATCCTCTCTAATCTTTTTGATAAAAGCTTTCATTCGGTCACCTACTTTAATCGGTTTATGAATGTCATTATTAAAAATCATTCCTAAATGAATCTCATTAATAATCGCTTGAAAACCTAAATCAGTTGGGTTAGAAATGATTATATTTACCTCTTCAAACGCTTCAACGGTTAACTCGGCATTATCTACAAAATGATGAACTTTACTAGAAGCCACTAAGCGGTTAGTAATTTCATCTAAGTAACAAAAAATCAGGTAAGGTTCACCAATTTGCATTTTTGTAGCCTGCTCCTTATAAGGAACAAAAAGTTGTTTTTCAAGCCCCCAGTCCATAAAAGAACCAAATTGATTGGTATCTACGCAAGTAAGGACGGCAAATTCATCCAACTCAACATAAGGCTGCAAAGTGGTAGCTACAAGTCGCTCTTCATGATCAAGGTAAACAAAAACTTTTAGTTGATCTCCAATTTCGTATGACTCAGGAATGTATTTATTGGGCAACAAAACCTCTTCTCCAGCTTCATTGGTTAAAAACAAACCAGGAGGTGTTAGTCGTTCAATTTTCAATTCGTGTTTAACCCCAATATCCATAACTTAATTTTTTTTGCAAAGATAAGTAAGTCAGTGCTCATCAAGCTTAATAATTCAATCAAATTATTCAAAGCTTGATTGTAGTGTTAGTATTTTATTTATATTTGTTTAATAAACTTTAAGATTATGACAATTTTATATGCAATTATTGTAGGTGCTATTATTGGATGGATAGCTGGAAAAATCATGAAAGGAGGAGGTTTTGGCTTCGTTGTAAACATGATTATAGGAATTATTGGTGGGGTTGTTGGTAATTTAACTTTTGACTTTTTAGGAGTTCAAATTGGTAGCGGTTTTTTTGCTGATGTAATTACTGGAGTAATTGGTGCTTTGCTATTTTTATTTGTTGTAGGTTTATTTAAAAAATAAGCTGTAGTTAGCATATACTAACAAGAAGTTGAGGGGTTAAAGAATATTAAATCCAGCAACAAATTAAAAAATTAAACCTCTTAAAGATTAGTCTTGTTTTATTACTTTTGCTGTAAAGTAAATAAAGAATGAAAAAATATTTTTTTATAGCCTCACTAGTCTTTTTATTTATCTCTTGTAATGACGGAGATGAAATAGTTTCAAACTTTGATTTTGACCAAGAAACAAGTTTAAATTTATGCAGTTCTGGCAGTGAAAATGTGCTTCACTTCATCAACTCAGAAACCAATGAAGCTATTTCATTTAGGTTTCAGCGTGCTGGGTTTGACGGTAAGTTTTCTGGTTTATGTCCTCCTGAACCCATTGAAATTGATATTAACAGTAGCAACGAAATAGTTTACAGAAGGCTTTCTGGCTCCATCAATTCTGCTGCATATTTCTGCCAACAAGTACCACCAAGCCAACCGAGAGTTGTAGAAGAATTTAGAAGTACATCGGGAGGAAAAGCAACCTTGTTTTTTGGTATTCAGAGCCAGGATGATAACGACGGAGTTCCAGCTCAACTTGAAGACTTAAACGGAAACGGCAATTTATTTGATGACGACAGTGATGGAGACGGTATTCCTAACTTTTTAGACACTGATGATGATAATGACAACGTACCAACAGCCGTAGAAATTATAGATGAATTTGGAAATTCACCCAACAATCCAGATAATGCTTTTGATTTTGTTGATTTTGACGGAGATGGAATTCCTAATTACTTAGATGAAGATGATGATGGTGACGGTGTAATAAGCAGATATGAAGACCTGAATGCTTTTGATGAGTTAGACGATGATGGAAATCCTATTCTGAACCCTCAAACTGCGGTAAACGAACAAGGGGTACCACATTATCTTAATCCAGAAATTTCAGAAGAATTAGTAATCGACTTGTATCGTCCTAATGTAATTACTAGAACTTTTAGAGTTCAAGTAGTTATTGAAAACGTATCTTTACAACGTGCAGATGGAGAGCAAACCATTACTTTTGGAGTACTGCAATTAGGAAACTATCAAGTTACCTCTAATAATGAAGTTTTAGAAATGACTTTTGAACCTTCTCAGCCCTGTGATTAATCAAATTCAATACGCTTAAATGCTTCTAAAATATAAGAAGGACATTTGATTGGTTTTCTTGTTACTGCGTCAACAAAGACTAAAGTAGTACTTCCAGAAGTCACTAATTGATCATCTTCATTAAAAATTCTGTATACAAATTGAATTTTTACGTCAGGTAATTTTTTTAGCGATGTGTTAACAAATATATTTTCACCAAATTTAATAGGTCTGTGGTATTTAATTTGCAAATCATACACGGGCAACATCACTCCCTCTTGTTCCATTTTATGGTAATGAATATGGAATTGATTTAACCAATCTAAGCGTCCTATTTCAAAATATTGCGCATATATGGAATGGTGAACAACACCCATTTGGTCTGTTTCTGCGTAACGCACAGCTATTTTGCTTACTGAATTATTATTCATTTTATCGATTTTAAATTTGGTCATCTTACACGCATGTAGTATGGCGAAAAAATAATTAAAAATCAAGGGTAAATTCATTTTTTTATTAGACAATTTGTTCACATATTTGTATCTCCAAAAAAATTAGTTTACAATTTATTAACTTTAAAACAGAGAGCAAGTTATGACAAAAGATGCGGTTACAGTATGGACAAATTGTCTTCAGTTTATAGAAGATAATATTACTCCGCATTTGTTTGACACTTGGTTTAAACCCATACAACCTGTCAAATTAGAGAATTCATCTTTGAGTATTCAAGTGCCTTCAAAATTCTTTTTTGAGTGGCTAGAGGAACATTATGCAGAACTTTTAAAAGTTGCTTTAAGAAAGGAATTAGGAAGGAATGCCAAATTAGTTTACAACATTAAAATGGAAAATAAGCGTGGATCTACCCCAGCTTATACAGAAAACATTCCTAGTACCAAACGAAAGAAAATTGACTTTCAGGACGTTGACAACAAAAAGGGAAACAGACCAGAGTTAAAAAATCCTTTTGTTATTCCTGGTATCAAAAACTTAAAAATAGATTCGCAACTTAATTCTAATTATAATTTTGATAATTTTTTAGAAGGTGAATCTAACCGATTAGCGCGATCTGCAGGAAGAGCAGTTGCCAACAAACCCGGAGGTACTTCCTTTAATCCTTTACTTGTATTTGGCGGGAGTGGGCTTGGAAAAACACACCTTGCTCATGCCATTGGAGTTGATATTAAAGAGAAATATCCTGAAAAAACGGTTTTGTATATTTCATCAGAAAAATTTACTCAACAATTTATTGATTCTGTTACCAAACGCAACAACAGAAATGATTTTATTCATTTTTACCAGTTAGTTGATGTTTTAATTGTAGATGATATTCAGTTACTTTCTGGAAAAGCTGGAACACAAGAAGCTTTCTTTCACATCTTTAATCACTTGCATCAAAACGGTAAACAGGTAATTTTGACCAGTGATAAGGCTCCTGTTGATATGCAAGAAATAGAACAGCGCTTGTTATCTAGGTTTAAGTGGGGTTTATCTGCAGAATTACAAGCCCCAGATTATGAAACTAGAGTAAGTATTATTCAATCTAAGCTGTATAGAGATGGTGTGGAAATGCCTCAAGAAATTATTGAATATTTAGCTGAAAACGTAAAGCATAACATAAGAGAATTAGAAGGCGCCATTATATCCTTAATAGCACATTCATCCTTTAGTAGAAAAGAAATTGATTTAGAGTTAGCTGAGCGTGTTGTAGGTAACTTTGTTAGAAAAACAAAAAAAGAACTTTCCATAGATCAAATACAGAAAGTAGTAAGTGAATATTTTGATATGGATGTAAGTACGCTTCAGTCTAAAACTAGAAAAAGACATATTGTTCAGGCTAGACAAATTGCCATGTATTTCTCCAAAAAAATGACCAAATCATCACTTGCCAACATAGGCAAAGAGATTGGAAAAAGAGATCATGCAACTGTACTACATGCATGCAAAACGGTAGACAATTTAAAATCTACCGATAAAAATTTCAATAAATATGTTGAAGACTTACAAATCAAATTAAAATCTTAGGTTAGCTTGATGTTTTAAACATACAGGTTCTCACTGAAATAATTAAAATACGCAAGTCTTACTATAATTCATCAACTACTTCAAAGGATAAGGAGTTTGATTAAGCTAAGCTAATTGAGTAGTTACGCTATCATAATTGTGAAGTAAAGGAGTGTAAATCGACTTAAATTTGATTTGAAAAATTAGTTAAAAAGAATCGATTGAAATCAAGCTAGGTGTGTATTTTTATTGGTAAAGTAGAATGTTTACGCATGTTGAAAAAACCAACTACCCTGGTAAGTCTGATTTCTATAAATTATAAATATTCAAAATGAAAAAAATACTCATGGTTTGTCTTGGAAACATATGCAGGTCTCCACTTGCAGAAGGAATCTTGAAATCTAAAGTGAACAATACGAAAGTATATGTAGATTCTGCGGGGACTTCTGCAACTCATCAAGGAGAGCTTCCCGACCCGAGGTCTATTGAAGTAGCTCAAAAGCATGGCATTGACATCACCGACCAAAGAAGCAGACCTTTTTCAAAAGAAGATTTTTCAAAATTTGATTTGATTTATGTAATGGATCAATCTAACTTAAACAATGTTTTACATCTATCCTCTACCACTGAAGACAAAAGCAAGGTTAAATTGATTATGGATGAGCTTCTTCCTAACGAAGGTCAAGAAGTACCCGACCCTTATTATGGTGGAGAACAAGGATTTGAAAATGTATATCAAATGCTAGATAAAGCATGCGAAAAAATAAGTTTAAAAATTGGTGATTAAAATCCATTAGTAGCATTTACTAGCAGAAGATTGAATATAGATATATGTTCATTAAAGTAGTAGTTAATTAAAAGTTTACAATGAAAGCACCCCATACAGCATCAACTTTTGGAAAGTTATATTTAATCCCTACCCGATTAGGAGAACAACCGCCTTTAGAAGTTCTTCCACTTTCAATTCGAAAAATAATTAACGACGTAGATACCTATATAGTTGAAAATGAAAAAGTAGCTAGGGCATTCATTAAAAAAATTACTCCTACTAAATCTCAAGCCGACTTAGAAATATTCACATTAAATAAATTTAGTCAAGATATTGAAATACCAGAAATGTTAGCCCCCTGTTTACAAGGAGTTAACGTTGGCTTAATGTCTGATGCTGGTTGTCCAGGAATTGCTGATCCCGGAGCTAAAGCAGTGGGAGTTGCTCACCAAAAAGGCATACAAGTTGTTCCATTAGTTGGTCCTTCATCTATACTTTTGGCACTAATGTCTAGTGGTATGAATGGTCAAAACTTTGCATTTAATGGTTACTTGCCTATTGACAAAAACCAATGTAAAAGCAAGATTAAATCTTTAGAAAAAAGGTCTCAACTAGAGAATCAAACTCAAATTATTATTGAAACGCCATACCGAAATGAATCGGTTTTAAAAACACTTTTAAGCACGCTTCACCCAACTACACATTTGACTATTGCGTGTGATATTACATTAAATTCAGAATTTATTTTAACCCGAACAATAGCTGAGTGGAAATCTTCACAAATACCAGAAATTCATAAAAAACCATGTGTATTTGTATTTCACAATCAGTAAATAAGCTAAACTAAAACAACTTCTTTTATTAAGGATTGGTCTAAAGCTTCATTAAGATTTGTCTTAATTTTTGATTTACCGTAAGAAAGTTCTTCTCTTAAAGTTGAAGAACTTAGTTTTACAATTAGTTTTCCCCTCCTTAAATAAATGCTTTGCGTGTATTGAGCAATGGCGGGTCCCATTACAGATTCCCAAGTTTCTTTTAACCTAATCTCCTCAAAACCAGAAGACAACTTTTTTAATTGTTTAAATTTCTGAAGTACTTCTCCAATAGATTGTTCGCTTGCAAAGCGAGATTTTATTTCGTCCTTACCTCTATTCTTTTTCATCTAAATTAATTTTTTCAAATCTGTGATATGTAAAAATCAAACCCGATTTACTTTTCACTTTCATTTGTTGTTCTGTTAACTCAAAAACCGCTTCAGTTCTAGAATCATAAGCCGTTTCAAAATGCAAAAAAAGAGTATCTTTTGTTTCTTCAACCCTAAACACTTCTTGGTCTTCACTCACTTTAAAAGTACCCTTTATAGTTGGCTTAGCTTTTTTTCTAATCCCTTTATTATCTGTTAATTGATAAAAATCAACCGTCTCTACAAAATCATACTGCTTTACGGCACCTTTAGGGTTTTGAGCTTCTTTAATTTCCCAGTAGCCAGAAATTAAACTTTTGTTTCCTAGTTCATTTTGTTGGCAACTAGCAAGAATAAAAATCAATAAACTTAGTAATGTAATCCTCATTGTATTTTAGTTTAAATAAATCATTTTATAATTAGAAGTATTTTCTTTCACCACTTTTTCTGTCCGTTCAGCGTGAGTATCAGAAATAAAAAGCTGTCCTAAATCATCTCTCATTATCATGGAAATTATTTGGGTGACTCTATTTTCGTCTAACTTGTCAAAAACATCATCAAGCAACAAAATAGGTTTTATTCCTTTTAAGTTTCTTAAAAAATCAAATTGAGCAAACTTTAGAGCAATTAAAAAAGACTTTTGTTGTCCCTGAGATCCAAATTTTTTAATAGGAAAATCATTCAATTGAAAAACCAAATCATCCTTATGAATTCCAAGGGTAGAATATTGCTTTTTTAAATCGTCTTTAAGTGCCTGTTTAAGCAATTGCAAATAAGAAGTTTCATTGACCCGAGTTTTGTAGGTCAAATCAATTTTTTCAGTAGCATTCCCACTAATATCAACATACCGCTTCTTCAATAAAGGCAAGTAATTATCAAGAAATTCGTTTCTTTTGTTCAAAATATACGTACCATACTTTGCCAGTTGTTCATCGTAAACATCTATATTTTCTTGATTAAAGGTTCTATTAACTGCAAAAAACTTCAGTAGCGCATTTCGTTGGCTTAAAACCTTATTGTAATTGAGTAGGGATTGTAAATATTTAGAACTAGACTGAGCTATAATACCATCTATAAATTTTCTACGAACTTCGCTTCCTTCAGTAATTAAATCACGGTCTGAAGGTGAAATAATTACTAAAGGAATATGACCTACGTGGTCAGAAATACGGTCATATACCTTACCGTTTTTTTTAATCACTTTTTTCTGACCTTTCTTTACCGAAAGGATAATTCTCTCCTCTTTTTCAGTAAAATCAAATGTTCCATCAATCACAAAAAAATCATTTCCATGCCTAATGTTCTGGCTAGTAATGGGGTTGAAATAACTTTTACCAAATGCCAAAGCGTAAATGCTATCTAAGGCATTTGTTTTACCCACACCATTTTTACCTACAAAGCAATTTACATGAGCATCAAATTTAAAATCTGCTTGTTCAATATTTTTGAAATTAAGTAAACTTAATCGTTTTAAAATCATAGGATTATAAAATCAGGTATATAGATTTCTAAAAATTTAAAATTAGTCAATATTCAAAGAACAAAGCAAAATTTGAAGTGAAAATAATTGAAAATAACAGAAATGAAAAAAGGAATAGAACTTCATAAAAGACTTTTACTAACAATTTCTGAGTAAATTGATTGATTTATTAATAAAAATTCTATTTTTGCGGGTCAATAAAAAAAACAAAGATGGCAACATATAATAAAAGAGGTTATAAGCCGAAAAATAAAAAGGAGAGAGAAGAAAAAGTAGTTGAAGAATCTACAACTGCAGAAGTATTTGACTCACTTGATGAAAAAGCTAACAAAACCGAAGAATTTATAAGCAAATACCAAAAATCAATTCTTGGTGGCGTTGTTGTAATTGCCGTTGTAGCTTTAGGGTATTTGGGATATCAAAACCTTGTTTTAGCTCCTAAAGAAATTGAAGCTTCTGAAGAAATTGTTCAAGCACAACGATTTTTTGATAATGCAATGGAAGCTGATACCAAGAAAATGAAAGACTCACTTTTTGGTTTAGCACTTAATGGAGGTAGAAGCAAACTTGGATTTCTAGATATAGCAGATTCATACGGAAGCACAAAGGCAGGAAAACTTGCTCATTATTATGCAGGCATGGCTTTTCTTGAATTAAAAGATTTCAAAAACGCCATTTCTCATTTAGATCAATTTAAATCTGACGATAAAATTTTAAGCGCAATGGCACTAGGAGCCATAGGAGATGCTTTTTTAGAATTAGATCAAAAGGCTGAAGCTGTAAGTTATTTTGAAAAAGCGGCAAAACAAAATCCAAACAACTTTGTTTCGCCTAAGTTTCATTTAAAGGCGGCTCAAACAGCTATTGCATTAAACGAAATAGACAAAGCAGAAAAGCACTTGAAGCAGATTAAAAATAAATTCCCTAATTCTGAAGAAGCAAAGAAAGTAGATATCTTCTTAGGAAAGGCTCAGGCTTTAAAATAAAACTTTATGGCTACTGAAGGAAACAATTTATCTGATTTTGACAAGTCAACTTTACCAGAGGCTAAGGATTTTAAGATTGGCGTTGTGGTATCAGAATGGAATCCCGATGTTACAGAAAACTTATTTCAAGGGGCTTTTGATGCGCTTATTGAAGTTGGTGTAATCAAGGAAAACATAGTTCGGTGGAATGTACCCGGAAGCTTTGAGTTGATTTACGGATGTAAAAAAATGGCTGAAAGTTTTGATATGTTGGATGCTATAATTGCCGTTGGTAATGTAATACAAGGAGAAACCAAACATTTTGATTTTGTATGTCAAGGAGTTACACAAGGAATAAGACAACTTAATGTAGAAGGAGAAATACCTGTTCTATTTTGCGTACTTACAGATAACCACAAACAACAAAGTTTAGATAGAGCTGGAGGAAAACACGGAAACAAAGGAACCGAAGCAGCAATTGCAGCTATAAAAATGGCTGCACTTAAAAAAAATTCAAAATTTTTTAAATCCTAAAATTGCAATATCTTAAAAAATTGAAATAGTTTTTTTA
The DNA here is from genome assembly GCA_022565635.1 of Flavobacteriaceae bacterium. GTDB lineage: Bacteria > Bacteroidota > Bacteroidia > Flavobacteriales > Flavobacteriaceae > Psychroflexus. The sequence goes on from JAIUMH010000002.1 coordinate 47,875, forward strand.
GTCGCTTTATAAATCCTTACTTTTATCTTTTGAAGTCATTTAATTTTTGATTCCAAAAGATTTTTTTTTAATATCAACAGAAGATAAAGGTTATGAAATTCAAAGGGTTTAAATTACCAAGAAATCAGCGGTATAACTACACACCCCGTTACTATAAAGGAAAGGAAGAAGGAAATATTTATGATTTTGATTCCAAATTCAATAAGTATAAAAACACTACCAACCAGGTTGATTTTGGTGCGCAATGGGCCGTTGATCGAAAAAACAGCAGACATCGTGGAAACCGTTCTATTAACCGAAGAGTCTTGTACATTGCTGGGATATTAATTTTTATTTTTTTGTGGATAATTGATTTTGATTTATCTATATTTAATGGCTTGTTTTAATTTATGAAAAACGCTATACAACTTTTACCCGATCATGTTGCTAATCAAATTGCTGCAGGAGAAGTGGTTCAAAGACCTGCCTCTGTGGTTAAAGAATTACTTGAAAACAGCATTGATGCAGAAGCCAAAAACATACAATTAGTGATAAAAGATGCTGGCAAAACACTTATTCAAATTGTTGATGACGGCTTAGGCATGACTATGACGGATGCAAGATTAGCATTTGAACGACATGCTACTTCTAAGATTAAAAAAGCAGAAGATTTATTTAATTTACATACCAACGGTTTTCGTGGGGAAGCATTAGCATCTATAGCGGCTGTTTCTCAAGTTGAACTAAAAACCAAGACAAAAGACTGTGAAGTTGGAACAGAAATTCAAATTGAAGGAAGCGAAATAAAAAAACAAGAACCCTGCGTTACCAAGTCAGGAAGTAGTATTAGCGTTAAAAACCTATTCTTTAATATTCCTGCTAGAAGAAATTTTTTAAAATCAGACAATGTAGAACAAAGACACATTATAGATGAATTTCAACGAGTTGCCATGGCGCATCCTGAAGTTTCTTTTAAAATGTATCATAATGGTACAAGTTTATTTAATCTACCCGCTAGCCATTTAAGACAGCGAATTGTAGGCATCATGGGGAACAAAGCCAATGAGAATTTGGTTCCTATTGATGAAAAAACAGAACTAGTAAATTTATCTGGATATGTAGGTAAACCCGAATTTGCTAAACGCACTAGAGGGGAACAATTCTTTTTTGTTAATCATAGATTTATAAAAAGCAGTTATTTGCACCATGCTGTTACAAGTGCTTTTGAAGGTCTATTAAAAGAAAAGACACATCCCTCCTATTTTTTAAATTTAGCAATCCATCCAAAAAGCATTGATATAAACATACATCCTACCAAAACAGAAATTAAATTTGAAGATGAACATGCTATTTATTCAATTTTAAGAGCTGCGGTAAAACATAGTTTAGGTCAATTTCAAATAACACCTGTTTTAGATTTTGATCATAGTAGTGATTTAGACCCGAGTTATAACCGGTATAAATCAGAAGCAAAAAATCCTACTATAGAAGTAGACCGTTCGTTTAATCCGTTTAAAACCGAAGGAGAAAGCGAAGTAAAATCTTCTCAATTTCCTTCTCATTTTAAGTCAAATCACCCAACCAAAAAATCTACTAAGAATTGGGAAGACCTATTTGAGGATACTAAAGATTTTCAGTCAGAATCTATTGAAAGTCAAATCAACTTAGAAAGTGAAAACAATCCTCAAAACTTGATGGGTTTTGACGAAGAATCGCTTCAAAAAGAACCCACTTCATTTCAGCTTCAAAACAAATACATTGTCACCACTTTAAAATCTGGTTTGCTCATTATAGATCAACATAGGGCGCATTCTCGGATTTTATTTGAAGACTTAATCAATAAATTTAAAGATAAACCTGCCTTAAGTCAACAATTAATGTTTCCTTTAATTTTGGAAATTAACGCTTATGATTTTCAGATTTTAAGTGAACTTAAAGTCCACCTTAATCAAGTAGGATTTGATTTCAAGAAATTTGAAAGTACAGAAATTCAGATTAGCGGTATTCCTGTATTTTTTTCAGAATCACAAATTGGTTCCTTGTTTGACGAATTAAAATCAAATTTTAAAGAAGGGATACCAAGTAGTGAAATTAACTTAAGAGAAATACTTGCAAAATCTATTGCGAAGACATCAGCTATTAAAGCTGGAAAAAAATTGAAACAAGAAGAACAGATGGAAATTGTAAGTCAATTATTTTCTTGTGCTGAACCAACAAAAAGTCCAAGTAACAAACGTATTTTTGCAACCATGAGCAGTGAAGATTTTGATAAAAAACTAATGTAAAACTATGGGAGGAAGATTAACAGATACAGTAAAAACGCTACTCATTGCCAATGTATTGTTCTTTTTTGGAACTGCCTACATAGGTGATTATGCTTTTAAAGTTTTTGCGCTTTGGTTTCCTGAAAATGAGAATTTTGCTATTTGGCAAATTGTTACGCACATGTTTATGCACGGTAACACTACCCATATTTTTTTCAATATGTTTATGCTTTTTATATTTGGTAGTGTTATGGAGCAAAGCATAGGCCAAAAACGCTTTATTTTTTTATATGTGTCAGCTGGTTTAGGCGCAGCAGCCCTTCAAATTTTATTTAATTACATCAATTTTACAGGCGCTTACCAAGCTTATATTGAAGCGGGCTATAACGATGAATACATTAGAGATACGTTAGAATACACTGCACAAATGAAAGACCGAATGAAAATTAGCAGTGGAGTTCCTAAGGAAGTTACAGAAACATTAGTAACAAGCTATTTATCAAGTATGGTTGGAGCTTCAGGAGCAATCTTTGGTTTGTTAGCTGGATTTGCCATGCTCTATCCAAACTTACCCTTGTATTTAATGTTTATTCCTATTCCTATAAAAGCAAAGTATTTAATTGGTGCTTATTTTTTAATGGATGTGTATGCTGCTGTAACTGGAGCTAGTTTACTGGGAGAAAGTAACATTGCACATTGGGCTCATATTGGTGGAGCTATTGTAGGTTTTTTCATGGTTTATTTTTGGAAAAAAAACGATATTAAAAATAGGTGGAATTAATTGAAGATATTGATATGGATTGGAAAAGTCAGTTACGATATAAATATGCTATGGCATCAATGACAGAAAAATTGATTGGTGCTAATTTGGTGTTCTTTGTTTTGATCTTTGTGTTTAAAACAATAGGTTTTTTATTTAATAGCGATGGCAATTTTCTTGTTGAATGGTTAGTATTTGACAAAGAGCCTTATGAATTTATTTTTAAACCTTGGAGTATTGTAAGTTATGCATTTATGCATGCAGGTTTCTTTCATCTGCTTTTTAACATGATTGTGTTGTATTTTTCGGGGAGATTTTTCTTAGAGTTCTTTTCCCCAAAAAAAATGCTGAATTATTATTTTTTGGGAGCTATATCTGGAGCTGTAGTATTTATGTTGAGTTACAATCTGTTTCCTGCATTTCAAGGTGTTGGTAAATCCTATTTAATAGGTGCTTCTGCCTCTGTAATGGCTATTTTGGTTGGTATTGCAACTAAAGCCCCTAACCTATCTATGCGCTTTTTTTTAATAGGAAATGTTAAGTTATGGCATATTGCAGTTGTTTTTGTTGTACTTGACGTTACACGAATTCCTTTGGGTAATGCTGGCGGGCATTTAGCCCATTTAGGCGGTGCTATGTTAGGCTATTTTTACACTAAACAATTAGATAAAGGAATTGATATTGGTTCAGGTTTTGAAAAATTTATGGATGGCTTAATTGATTATTTTAGTTCTTTTGGGCAGAAAAAATCAAAAATGAAAACAGTATATAATAATAAAAGTTCAAAAAAGAAAACTCAAAAATCAAACCTTAAAAAAGACGAAAAACAAAAAAGAATTGATGAAATTTTAGATAAGATTTCAAAAAATGGATACGATAGTCTAAGTAAAGAAGAAAAGGACTTTCTGTTTAACGCAGGAAAAGACATGTAAACTACATATGAAAACTTCAATGAATATATGTAATCAAGTAATTTACTTTATCAATTCTATTTTTGCGGCTTTATTAATCATTTCTTATTTACTGCCCTTTATTCCAGCTGATTTTATACCCATTCTTTCTATTCTCAATTTTTCAATTCCTGTTTTTATATTGATCAATTTACTTTTTGTGGTATATTGGTTTGTTAAATTAAACAAGAGAATTCTTCTTTCTCTTGTTGCTATTGGCATCGGTTTCTCTCATTTAACTTCCTTATATGTTGTTAATGAAAAGCTCGATAAATTAAATGCAGATTTACATTTACTAAGTTATAACGTAAGGCATTTAAACATGCATAACTGGATAGATGATGCTGAAATTACAGAAAAAATCAATCAGTTTTTATTAGCGGAAGATCCAGATATTATAGCATTGCAAGATTTTAAAGAAAAAGATGATTTTGTTTTAGAAAACAATTTTCCTTATCAGTATATCCAACATAGAGGAAGGAACAAAAACAACGCACTTGCAATTTACTCCAAACATCCAATTGTTAACACCGGTAATATTGATTTTAAAAACACTTCAAATAATTCTATTTACGCAGATGTAGTTGTAAAGAATGATACGATTAGGGTTTATAATGTGCATTTAGAGTCCTTAAAAATAACACCAGATGTAAGTGTATTAAAAGATGAAAATCAGCAAAAATTAATTCAACGGGTAAGTCATTCTTTTGCACAGCAGGCCAAACAAACAAAACTCATTTCTCAAAACCTTGCTTCCTGCAATTATTCAAAAATAGTTATGGGAGATTTTAATAATACGGCTTTTTCTAATGTGTATAGAGAAATAAAGTCGTTTAATTTAAACGACAGTTTTAAAGAAAGAGGAAATGGATTTGGTAAGACCTTTAATTTTGATTTTATTCCTATAAGAATTGACTTTATCCTTACAGACCATGATTTTAAGGTATTGAATTTCAAAAATTACAATGTAGAATACTCAGATCATTTCCCGATAAGCACTTGGATTCAATTAAATAACGAAATGAAGTCATCTTCACACTGAAAAAATCTTTCAAATCCTTATTTTTAGTACACGACTAAATTTGATTTGCTGAAAATCAGTTCTACCCTTATCTGCCTATGGCGGGAGGCTGATTTTCCTTAATTTCTTTCGCCTCAGGCAAGTGAGGGGTAAAAATCAAGGAATTCATAAGGCTAGATTTTTTGTCGTGTACAAATCTCCAAATTATATTCCAAAACCCATTCCTACAGAAACTGTATTAAATTCTTGAAAGCTATAATCTGCAAAGAGTTTAAATACCCCTAAAGATAAGCGGGTTCCTAAAGTAGCTCTAAAACCATCTATATTGGTTGTACCACGAATTGGGTCAACAATAACTTCTCCAGAATTAGGTCCAGTTGTGATTTCGTATTCACCTTCTAAGGCATACCTTGAATTAGCCGTTACGTAACCTCCTCCAGCATAAAAGTTGATTACTGGCAAGTTAGTTGATAAAATTAAATCAAATGCCCAAGTATCAAGTCTTGTATTAATACGTTGTCCTTCTCCAGTTACTAAAGGAGTTTCATCAAGTCCAAAACGACCTACAAAGTTGGAGTAATTAACAATACCTGCTATTTTAATAGGCAAAATTTCAGCTCCAGGAATCCAATTGGTAAATTCATTTTTTAAACCAAACCCGTAAAATCTTGCTTTACTATCACTTGTAGAAAACTCTGGTAAAGCTCTTATTATAGCTTCTGTTCCAAAGATTAAACCCACATTAGCTTGAAGCATTGCAGACGGAACAAAGTTGATTCCGTTTTTAGATAAACCTTGGGGTAACTCAAACCCTACACTTTGTTGATTACCATTATCATCAGTATATACAACCATTGCGTTAATATTAGGGTCATTTTCTCCCAGTACATTAGCCACATTTTTGATAGATGAACCATCAGAAAATTGCAGGAAATTATAATCATTAGTATTTAACTCAAAACTTTGCTGGCTACTTGAAGTAAATGATACATTACCAATAATAGCTATCTCAAAACTTCCCAAACCTTTAGCTTTTGCTGAACTGTACCAACCATTAGACAAATTAAATGCAACTGCATTAAAACCTGGATTTAGGTAGCTGGAAGCAAATTTTTGTGCATCATCAAGACCCGATGTTAATACAGGCCCTAAGTCAATTTGAGAAAAACTAAACAAAGGAATAAAATATAAAAGAAAAGTAATTTTTTTCATGCCATTGATTTTTTTGGAAATAACATCATTTAGGTTCTAAAATAAAACTAATAAATCCTTTTTTAATTGGCTATATGTCATTTAAAATAGGCCTTAACTAAAACTATGCTTTATTTTTTGCCTAATTAAATCAAAAAAAAATTCAATCTATTTCAGTACTATTTTTTAAGTTTAATGGGTATAAATTTACAAATATTATTTCCATTAAAAGCTACCACATATAAAAAAGTCCTTCAATTGATGAAGGACTTTAAACATTTTATGTAATTAACCGACTTTTAAGCATCAATATTTGCATATACGGCATTCTTTTCTATAAACTCTCTACGCGGTGGAACTTCGTCTCCCATAAGCATAGAAAAGATTCGATCTGCTTCACTAGGGTTATCAATGTTTACCTTTCTTAAAATTCGATATTCAGGATTCATTGTTGTGTCCCATAACTGCTCAGCATTCATTTCCCCTAAACCTTTATAGCGTTGAACACTAACGTTGGTTTTGTATTCACTAGCAATTTCATTTCTTTCTTTTTCAGACCAAGCATATCTTTTCTTGCTTCCTTTTTTGATCAAGTACAAAGGAGGAGTTGCAATATAGACGTGACCTGCTTCAATAAGTTCTTTCATATACCTAAAGAAGAAAGTTAATATTAAAGTTGCAATATGGCTACCATCTACATCGGCATCACACATAATTACAATTTTATGGTATCTTAATTTAGATAAGTTAAGCGCTTTTGAATCTTCTTCTGTTCCAATAGTAACCCCCAGAGCGGTGTAAATATTTCTAATCTCTTCGTTTTCAAAAACACGGTGAGACATGGCTTTTTCAACATTTAATATTTTTCCTCTAAGTGGTAAGATGGCTTGAAATTTTCTATCTCTACCTTGTTTAGCAGTTCCCCCTGCAGAGTCACCCTCTACAAGAAATACTTCGCAATTTTCAGGATCTTGGTCAGAGCAATCTGAAAGTTTCCCTGGTAACCCACCACCGCTCATTACGGTTTTACGTTGCACCATGTCTCTAGCTTTTTTAGCAGCATGTCTTGCTTGTGCGGCTAAAATCACTTTTTGAACAATGGTTTTGGCATCGTTAGGGTTTTCTTCTAAGTAAATTTCTAACATTTCAGAAACTGCTTGAGAAACGGCAGAAGTAACCTCTCTATTTCCTAGCTTTGTTTTTGTTTGACCTTCAAATTGTGGATGTTGAACTTTTACAGAAACAATAGCGGTAAGCCCTTCTCTAAAATCGTCTCCAGTTATTTCAAATTTAAGCTTATCTAATAAACCCGAAGCATCTGCGTATTTTTTTAAGGTTGATGTTAGTCCTCTTCTAAACCCAGATAAGTGAGTACCTCCCTCATGAGTATTGATATTATTTACATAGGAATGTAAATTTTCTGCATAGGAATTATTATAAATCATAGCAACTTCAACAGGGATTTCATTCTTTTCCCCTTCCATTGAAATAACATCTCCAATAATTGGCTCACGGTTGGAATCCATGAAGCGTATAAATTCTTTCAGCCCTTCATCAGAATGAAACTCTTCAAACCTAAAGTTTCCATCTTCATCAGTTTCTCTTTGGTCTTCAATAGTAATTTTAATACCCTTATTTAGGAAAGCTAGTTCGCGCATCCTATTAGCTAAAGTATCATAATTGAAATGAACTGTTTCTTCAAAAATTTCTGGATCTGGAGTAAACTCAATAACAGTACCATTTAGTTCTGTATCTCCTGTTGGTTTAACCGGGTAAAGTGCTTTTCCTCTTTCGTATTCTTGCTCCCATACTTTCCCTTTTTTATACACATAAGCATGAAGGTGATTGGAAAGTGCATTCACAACAGAAACACCAACACCGTGAAGTCCTCCAGAAACTTTGTAAGAATCTTTATCAAACTTCCCTCCTGCTCCAATTTTTGTCATTACTACTTGAAGTGCAGAAACACCTTCTTTTTTATGAAGGTCAACTGGAATACCTCTACCGTTATCTTCTACTCTTAATGAGCCGTCTTTATTTATTCTAACTTGAATTCGGTCACAATGACCAGCCATAGCTTCATCTATAGAGTTATCTACAACCTCGTAAACCAAATGATGCAAACCTCTCACGCCAACGTCACCAATATACATGGATGGACGCATACGAACGTGTTCCATTCCTTCTAAGGCTTGAATACTGTCTGCCGAATAATCTTTGGGTTTATTAATCTCTTCACTCATATATCTATGATTAATTTTTTTAACAACTCACAAATATAATGAATGTTATTAAATAGCCTTTATTATACGTTATTTTAATAAGCAAAGTTATTAACAATTAAGCATGATTAATTCATCAAAAAAAGTAAATTGATATAAATTAGCATCTGTAATTATTTACAAGTACAATTTCCTTAAAAAATTATCGTTAGCAAAAACAAAAACTTATGCCTAAAATAATTGCATTGATTTGTTTCTTGTCACTAATAAATATGGGTTATGCTCAACAATTTAATGAGTTAGACAAAAGTCCGATGGACGCTATTATGATTAGAGCGCAAGACAATTCAAGTTTGGTCAGGATTATTTATAGTAGACCCTATAAAAGAAATAGAAAGATTTTTGGCGAATTAGTTCAACTTGATTCGTTATGGAGAACAGGTGCAAACGAAGCAACAGAAATTAAATTTTATCAAGATGTACTTTTTAATGGTAATGAAGTAAAAAAAGGCACTTATTCACTTTTTAGCATTCCTCATGAAAATGATTGGACCCTTATTATCAATAAAGTCGAAAAATCTTGGGGCTTAGATTCTTACGTAGAAGAAAATGATGTGCTTAGAACGAAAGTTCCTTCTATGTTAACAGCATCGCCAGTTGAACAGTTTAGCATTAGTGTTAGAAGAAATGGCCAAGGCTACAACTTGCTTTTGGGCTGGGATGATAGATTTGTGCAAGTACCCATTCAGGTTCTTGATCAAAATCAGTACAAAAGTGAAATTAAAGATCAACCTGTACATTACTAGTCTGGTGTCTGTTGTCTGTTGTCTGTTGTCTGTTGTCTGTTTTCTGTTGTCTGTTTTCTGTTTTCTGTTTTCGGTTTTCTGTTTTCTGTTTTCTGTTGTCTGTTATCTGTTGTCTGTTTTCGGTTTTCGGTTTTCGGTTTTCTGTTTTCGGTTTTCTGTTTTCTGTTGTCTAGTGTCTGTTGTCTGGAGTCTTAAACTCTCATCTCACGACTCTTTGACTCTTCGACTCTTTGACTCTCGTCTCACGACTCTTTGACTCATTACTCTTATCTCACGTTTATTCAACTATTCGTTTATTCGATTATTCGTGTATTCGATTATTCGATTATTCGATTATTCGACTATTCGATTATTCGATTATTCGATTATTCGATTCCACCATTACACCATTACCCCCTTACTCAACAACCAACTTCCTTGTTTCTATTTCTCCAT
>JAIUMH010000003.1 GCA_022565635.1 Flavobacteriaceae bacterium
ATAGACAGCGATGTTGATCGAGTTTTAATCATTGAAAGATTAAAACCAACATCCAAAAATCAATACCTTTTAGCAGGTGTTTCAAAGAACTGGTGCAAATTAATGAATTTATTGTGCAATGAAAGTGCACAATAAAAAATGATTAAATTTGTTCCATAAAATTACAAAATTAAAACTAATTTCAGATTATGGGAGTAAACAAAAATGCTTTAATCCGTTACCAAACCTTAGATAAGTGTTTTAGAAATAATGGACGTATGTATTTCTGGAAAGATCTGCTGGAAGAATGTAATAAATCTTTATTGAAGCTTAACCCTAACAGTGACGGAATACAGCGTAGGCAATTATTTAATGACATTAAGTTTATGGAAAGTGATCAAGGGTGGTCTATTCCGTTAGAAAGAATTCAATATGGAAGAAAAACATATTACAGATATTCGGATACTAACTTTTCTATAAACCAACAACCTTTATTAGATATAGAGGCTGAAAACATTAAATCTGCACTTCAGGTATTAACTCGCTTCTCTGGTTCTCCTCAATTTGATTGGGTAAATGAAATGATTCCTAAATTAGAAAGTAAATTTGGGCTGAAAAAAGAAAAAAGACACATAATAAGTTTTGATGAAAATTTGGATTTAATAGGAAAACATTTTATTCCAATCCTATACAAAGCAATTAAAAACAATAGAGTTTTGGAGGTAGAGTATAAAGATTTTAAAAGTCCTCAACCCTATGTAATTACTTTTCATCCCTATTATTTGAAACAATACAACAACAGATGGTTTGTTTATGGCTTAAACCAACAAGAGCGAATTGAAACCTGGAATTTAGCCCTTGATAGAATAGTATCAATAATTGAAAATTCAAACACATACAAACCCAACAAAATTGACTGGGAAAACGAATACTTTTACGATATTATTGGTGTTACTAGGCCAGCTGACCAAAAAATCGAAAAAGTTGTTTTAAAATTTAACGAAAAACTAGCCCCCTATATAACAACTAAACCAATTCATCCAAGCCAAAAAGCAAAACTTGACGATCTTGGAAATTTATTGGTAAGAATTAACGTTATACCTAACTACGAATTAGAACGATTAATATTATCTTATGGTGATGGAGTTGAGGTCGTTCAACCAAAAAGGATAAGGAAAAAAATCTGTGAAACATTGAAAAACACAATAAATAGTTATAAATAATGAATGATTAAGAGAGTTTAGAGTAAGAGTTTCATAATATGAATTTAAAAAAATCGATCATAAAGACTAAAAAGAAGAGAGTGAAATTTAAAGATTGTCTAAAATTTACTAAACTAGAACTTTAAACTTAGATAGAGATGAGTAAAAAGATCTTATTAACTATAAAAAAAATACAAAATCTTTTCTTTTACAAAACACTTGGGGGAAAAATTCTCTTTTAGCGGTTTTATTTAAAAATGAAGATGGAACAAAATGTTAGCACTCAATCAACTCAAGCTATACTCTTGGTTTTATCACCTTTCCCTTTTTCATATATCCAATCTTAATCACATAAAACTCAACATGCATAACAATCCAAGGTCTGAAGTTTTTTGTCCAACCTCTTTTACTTAGCTCATTATGTTACTTGAATCGTGAAATTAAATTACTGGTATAACCCACGTAAGTCTTATCAAATTTGACAGAATACAAAATATATACTACGTAATTCATTGATGAAAATTTACCACAATAAAAAAGCCCCTAAATTAGGGGCTTGATTAGTAGCGGGAACTGGACTCGAACCAGTGACCTTCGGGTTATGAGCCCGACGAGCTACCTGCTGCTCTATCCCGCGATATATGTTTTAATTCAAAATGTCAATCTATTCTCGAACCTGTGTCCGCCGTGGCGAATATGAGGCTGACGAGCTGACTACTTCTCTATCCCGCAATTGGGAATGCAAATATACGTAAATTAATTGATTCTTTCCAAATTAAATTGAAAAAAATTATTGACCAAGTGTAGTTGCTTGAAATTCTACAACTTGACCAGCAGAAACTCGGATACTAAACTCAATTGGATTACAACACACTTCACAATCTTCTACATATTCTTCCATATCATGAAGCAAATCAACAATAATGCTCACTTCTTGCCAACAATGTGGGCATTGATAAAAAACTTCCTCTGTTCTATCCATCACTTAACTGTAATTCTATATCTTCCCACTTTTTCATCAACTCATCTAACTTTTGTTGATTTGCTTCGTATTTTGAAAAAAATTCAGCATCAGAAGCTAACTCTGGTTGTTTCAGCAGTTGTTGATCCAGTTTTTCAATTTCATTTTCAGTTGAATTAATTTTGCTCTCCACTTTAGAAAGTTGATTAGCTAAGGATTTTTGCTTTTTTTGTTGTTCAAACGAAAGTTGATTGGTGCTCTGTTTTGTTTGTTGGTTTGACTTTTGATTTTTTTTCTGCTCAGATTCAACTGCACGCATATTTTCAAATTCACGCTCTTTTAAATAAGCATCAATATCTCCTAAAAACTCTTTCACCTTTCCTTCTCTAAACTCATAAACGGTGTTAGCTAGACCTTGTAAAAATTTACGATCATGAGATACAACAATCAAAGTTCCGTCAAAATTGTTTAATGCTCGTTTTAAAACTTCTTTAGACTGGATATCAAGGTGATTGGTAGGCTCATCCATAATTAGCACGTTAAATGGTGTAAGAAGTAATTTGGCTAGTGCCAAGCGGTTTCTTTCACCTCCAGAAAGCACTTTTACATACTTTTCAACCTCCTCTCCTCTAAATAAAAAAGAGCCTAAAATATCACGAACACGCGGCCTTGATTTGGCATCTGCCGCATCAATCATCGTATCCAAAACAGTTTTATTTAAGTCTAGATATTCTGCTTGATTTTGAGCAAAATAACCTATTTGCACGTTATGTCCTACGGATAATTCTCCTTGATAATCATGCTCACCTACTAAAATTTTTGCCAATGTAGACTTACCTTGACCATTCTGCCCCACAAAAGCAATCTTATCAGAACGTTCTATTTCAAAGGCTACATCGCTAAAAACTGTATGTTTACCAAAACGTTTTGATATCGATTCAGATAAAAATACAACTTTACCTGGCTGATGACTAACTTCAAACTTTAGATTCATTTGAGCGTTATCTTCTTGATCTACTTCTATTCGTTCAACCTTGTCTAATTTTTTAATCAGGGATTGCGCCATAGAGGCCTTAGAAGCTTTGGCTCTAAATTTTTCAATTAATTTTTCTGTTTGAGCTATTTCCTTCTCTTGATTTTTTTGAGCGGCCAATTGCTGTTCTCTTATTTCAGTGCGAATAAGCTTAAAATCTGAAAACGACTTAGGGTAATCATAAATTCTGCCTAAGGAAAGCTCAATGGTTCGATTTGTAACTTGATCCAAGAACATTTCGTCATGAGATACAATAACAACGCAACCAGGATAATTTTTCAAGAAGCCTTCCAACCAAATGATACTTTCAATATCTAAATGGTTGGTTGGTTCATCCAATAACATAATGTCATTATTCTGAAGAAGGAGTTTAGCAAGTTCAATTCGCATACGCCATCCACCAGAAAATTCATTAGTTAGTTTAGAAAACTCATTTTCTTTAAAACCTAATCCCTTTAAAACACGTTCTGCAGTACCTTGGTAAGAATATCCTCCAATCATTTGAAGCTGTTGCTGAAGCTCTGTTAATTGGACAATCAATTCTTGATAAGCATCAGATTCATAATCTTCACGTGTTTGAAGCGAATGATTAATATCATCAATTTGCTTTTCAAGATTTTTAATTTCTTCAAATGCCTTATAAGCTTCTTCTAAAACAGTACAACCCTCATCAAAATCAATGTCTTGTTTAAGAATTCCTATTTTAGTGTTTTTAGGATACGATAAATCACCTTCAAAATTGGTTAATTCACCGGATAAAATTTTAAGCAAAGTAGACTTACCTGCTCCATTTTTTCCAATAAGTCCAACCCGATCTCCTTTAGATAATCTAAAGTTAATCTGATTAAACAAGGCTATTCCTCCAAAAAAAACACTTAAATTTGAAACATGTATCATAAGTTACAAAAAGAGAATAAATATATTAATAATTTTGCGAAAGTAAATATAAGAAAATGAAAGGCACTAAATTATACAGTATTTTTACAGGAAAATGTCCGGTTTGTCATGAGGAAAGCATGTATCAAGAAAAAAACCCATTTAAGTTAAACAAGATTTATGATATGCAAGAAAAATGCTCTAACTGTGGCGCTAAGTATAAAATTGAACCTTCTTTTTTTTACGGGGCTATGTATGTGAGTTATGGACTAGGCGTTGCAATTGCAGTTGCCTCATTCATTATTGCACATTACTTTGTAGGTTTAAACAAATTAAATTCTTTCTTTGCTATTATTGCTGTATTGGTTGTAACAATGCCATTAAATATGAGATTAGCTCGTAATATTTGGATTAATTTCTTTTTTAATTACGACAAGGAAAAGGCTACTACCTAGACTTAAGTAATTGCCATAAATTTTTGTTTTTATCTACCAAAAAAATTAACTACAACCGTTTTTATAAAATCACAAATTAGATTGTTTGAAGTGTTTTTTTGTGAATCGATTTACATTGACAGCCTTTAAAATTTCTTGCACACCTACTATAGATTCAACTAAATTCTTTGCCAACCATGGTGAAGACATAATTCCCCTACTTCCCATAGCGTTTAATATATAAAGGTTTTTAAAGGTAGGATGGCATCCAGCAACTGGAAAACGATCTTTTGAGGTAGGCCTTACACCAGACACCTGACTAACAATATCATAATCCACCTTTAATAAAGAATCTAACTCTGATTGAAGACTTCTAGTCGCTTCACTTGAAATATCAAAATCAGAAAACTGACGTTGATAAGTCGCTCCAAACTTAAACAATTGATTCCCTAATGGAATCAAAAACTTTGAAGACTTATAGATCCTGTGTTCTGATATATCTGAAATACGAACTATTAAATAATCCCCTTTGTTTCCATAAACTGGAAGGTAATTGAAAAAAGGGTTGTTTAACATTTGATATCCCTCAGCAAAAATAAGATGCTTATAAGCTGTTCCCTCGTAAATAATCAGATCATTTGAAAATTGAATTCTAGAGTAATCAAAAATTGAAGTCGTTAGTGAATGATGACTTTGTAAGAAAGCAGAAAAATCTTGAATAAGCAATCCTAACTTAATTAAAAAAGAATCCAAAACAGAAGAAGACTGGTACGGGTTGTAAACATTCGTCAATCTTGAAATTTGATTTGAAAGATAAGAAGATACCGCATTGGCATCAGGTTGGCTAAACCATTGATTCTGTTCTTCTATTGAAGAAAATAAGCGATAAATAGGTATAGAACGGATATAGTCCTTGTTTAACAAGGAACCAAATTGCTTATAAAATTCAATAGCAAATGAATGGAATAAATCAGCATTCCAAGCAGTTTTTAAGCGTTTTAATGAAACAGGGTTCAAAAGTCCACCGGAAACTACAGACGCTTTAGGCTGCATATCTGCAATAACATGAAAAGAATAATTGTGATCCAAAAGATGTTTAGAGATTGACAAACCAGCTACCCCAAAGCCAACAATTAAAAAATCCTTCTGATTATTTATATCCATAAAAAAAGCCCTCTTAAGGAGGGCAATTTAGTTATTATCTATGAATTAAAATCTTAATGATTCCACATATCTAACTCAAAGTTTCTAATTTCTTCTTTGAGTCTATCAGCTTCAAGTAATTGCATCATAGCATCATCTTGAACATAGTCTTTAATTTCTCTATCGCCATATTCATTTTCAGTTTGGTAGATAACCGCATTGAAACGTCTAGAATTCAAGATATGATCAAAACTTAAAGGCTTAGAACTATTTTGGTTATTCAGAACTTTAGCATGATGTAAAGCATTCCTAGCATCGGGATACCAAACCCAAAAATACTCAATTGGCTCACCTTCATCTCCAGAACCTTTTTTCTTAACATCAACTCCAACAGGTGCCAAAGCAAGAATTCTATACCTCATTTCACCTTGTCTTTTGTCAAAATACCAAATACCTTTAATGTGGTAATATTCAATGTCTAATGCGGTAATTTCCTCAGGAATTAAAAAAGGCTCTAATTGTGTTAATAATTCTTGAGGATAAAGTTCTGGATAATCCTCAAGAGTACCAGCCATAAATCGCTGTAACATCAAATCAACTGTTTCGGTACCCGTAATACCATATTGATCTAAGATATTATAAGCCGCATCAGGAAGAGAAATATGAGACAATCTAGCTAAAGCCTCTTCATCAACTAACTTAGCGTCTTCATCAAAATAACTCGTTCTATAAATTTGTTTGATGGCTTTGTCTGATGGGTCACCTGAAGCTCCATCCTTAATTCCATCTACAAGAACTTGAAATAAAGGACGTCTATTCTTGTTTATCACTGTTCTTTTAGTAGGATAATAAAGTGGAAAATTAACTTTTTGTTGTAAATCAATCTTTTCCCAAACTGTCTTAGACCATAAGATATCTCTATCTCCTACATAACCGTAATCTAACGGTTTATCATCGTCATACTCTTTTTGGTCTTCTGTAAGTTCACCTACTTCAACTGGAGTTTTTGCATTCAAAATATTGGATTGCGCAACTGCATTAGAAAAGGTAAATAAACCTATAGAACCTACTAATAAATAAGTGAAAACACTCTTCATCTTTATATTATTTAGTTACTTAATTTTACTTGTATTGGTGGCATGTTTTTAACGTTTACGCCAGGAACGTCTGCTTTGATGTCAAAAATCTGAATAACATCACCAGCATTTGCAAGATTCAATAATTGTTTAGCCGCACCGTCAAAACGATCTCCATTAACAGTTACTGCAGGTTGACCAGGAATAGATACTGAAAAACGCTTTACAACAGGCTTAATATCGAAATCAAAATTTTCAAACTCTGCTCCTACTGGAGATATTTCCAATGCTTTTCTAGGCATTGAAATAGGTGCCCCCTCTTGAAATTCTCCACGAACTGTTGGCGTAGGTCTTGGTAATGATTTGATTCTAAACGTAACTGGAGGCGAATTTACAGGTTCACCATCTATTTCTCCACGTACATTAATTTTTACCTCTTGACCAGTTTTCGGAACAAGGTTATATTTCGTTCCAGAAATATTCTTTAATCCAGGAGCACTTGCAGAAACTTTGTTTGCAGGAATGCCAGGTATAGATACTGTTATAGGGTTATCAATACCACGGTACACAACATTCATCTTGTCTGCAGAAACAATGGCTTGCTCAGGCTTTGGTATTACTTGAAAAGTTTGGTTAACTTCTACCTCAATGTCCTCATCTGCTTGTGTGAAAATAAGCTTCCCTTCAATCTTTTTATCACCCGCGCTTCCAGTAGCAACGTTTAACTTAACTTGCCCTTTTTGGATTTCAAAATCCTTCCCTTCTGTTAGTGGTCTCCCATCTAAAGAAAGCTCAACCTTGTTAGGTACAGTAGAGGCATCTGTTCTTCCCAGAACAATAGCACCATCAAAAACTGAACCTTGATAATAAGCTCCTCTATCAGTTTGTAATAGAGTCTCATAGTTATCCATAGAAGCAATTTGTGTTAACTGCCCAGCCAACTTTAACGAATAAATTTCATTTGCAAGAATCTTCATATCATGTTGAAGATTGGAAATTTTTGTAATCGTTGAAATCATAGGATAACTCACAAAGTGGTGCTCTACATAGTTTACTGGTGTTGCGTTTTTACCAGCATCTCTAGGCATTACAGGCTCAGCGCTAAACTTTTCATTGATTGTATTAACAATACTTGCAAACTTTGGATCGTCACCTAAAACACCTAACATTTTGTCTCTATAAGAACGCATATTATCAATAAACTCTTCACCTTCAGGCTTAAGCTTACCGCTTTTCATGAAATACTCATTTACAGCGGCATCCTTATCCATTGTTTCGTAATCCTTAGGATCATCAACAGATTCTTCAAAAATTTCTTTCACTTTTTGAAAATACGAAAACAACTCTTGTGTATGCTGATCAATTAAAATAGCATCATCACGTACTGAAGCAAACTGTTGAGGCTGTTCTTGTGCTTTTTGCTCAAGACCTGCCAATGCTTGTTCATTTTTTTCTGAAAGCGTTACACTACTTTCAACTAAAGATTCGTTAATCTGACCAAAAGCAGACAGCACTTCTTTAGACATATTTAGTGCAAGCATTGCAATAAATACAAGGTACATCAGATTAATCATCTGTTGCCTTGGTGATTCTTTTCCTCCTGCCATGTTTATATTTTAAAAATTAATAATTCAATTTACAAATCTACGTTGATTAAGCCTTAGGCTTCATTGCGCTTAACATTCCACCATACACACCATTAAGTGAATTAAGGTTTTGAGTTAAGGAAGCCATCTGGTCTTTTAACTTACCAGCATTAGCTGTAACTGCTTGATTGATTTCAGCTTGCTTAGTAGCAGACTCTAATTGAACTTTATATAAATTATTTAAGGATTCCATCTGCTGTGCAGCTTTCACCATTTCTTCACTATATTTCTTCTGAGAGCTCATTGCATCGGTTGCTGGAGCTATTCCTTTTGATGCGCTTTCAAAATTCTTAATGCTTTGACCTAGGCTTTCCATTAATTTAGAATCAATTTTTGCCTCTTTAAGCATATCATCTAATTTCTTAGATAACATACCTTGTTCATCTTTAGCTACTGCTTTAGATTTTTTTTCAGTTGACTCGCCACCAGCTAATTCAGGATAAACCTTAGACCAGTCTAATTCAGTTTCAATTGGTTCGAATGCGGAATAAGTAAAAATAAGAGCTTCAGTAACAAGACCAATAGTTAACATAACATTACCTGTTAATGGTCCTATTTCAAAATGAATAATTTTGAATAGTGCACCCACTAATACAATAGCTGCTCCTAATCCATATACCATATTCTTAATTCTTTTACCTGCTTTTGATTGTGCCATAATCGTTTAAATTTAAGTTATTTAATTGTTTATTGTTGTTTAAAATTATCTTCTTCTGTTTGAAATATTTAAGCTATTACCTAAGAAATCTTGTACAGTTCTAAAACCGATATAACTTCTAGCAGAGTCTGCATATTCAAAGTCTCTTGTACTAACTTGTAAGAAATAACTTACATCTTTCCAAGAACCTCCACGAATAACTTTTCTTCTATTTTCTTTATTATTAACGTTTGGATTCATACTCGACATATATTCATAAGATGCCGCATCATAGGAAGTATTCACCCATTCAGAAACATTTCCAGACATATTATACAAGCCAAAGTCGTTAGGCTCATACGAATCTGCCTCAACCGTGTACAAAGCTTCATCGGCAGCATAATCACCTCTTAAAGGTTTAAAGTTTGCTTTAAAACAAGCTCTATCATCTTTAGCATAAGGACCTCCCCAAGGGTAAGTACCAGACTCCAAACCTCCTCTTGCTGCATATTCCCATTCTGCCTCAGAAGGCAATCTAAACATATTAGAAGGAGCTAAATCTTTAGATCTTCTATAATTATTTAAATACTGAGTTCTCCAGTCCGCAAAAGCTTTAGCTTGATTCCAATTTACACCAACTACTGGATAATTATCATAAGCAGTATGATTAAAGTAGTCATTATGCAAAGGCTCATTGTAAGAGTAATGAAAATCTTTAATCCAAACAGTTGTATCAGGATACACCGGAACAACATACTCTTTAATATACTCAGAACGATCACCCTCTGCCCTAGCTGCTGCTTCAACATCCATTTGTTTGTAAGAATATTTAAACTCTTCAACATTCTTCATTCTCACACCATTGTATGACTGATCATTTGGTAAATAAAAATCATCCATTACATAAACGTAATCGGCATCGGGGTATTTATTCTCATCCCAAACGATATCAACATCCCAATTAATCATTTGATCCATAGGATCATAATGACGTGAAAATTCTTGGAACGGAGTCAATTCCCCTTCATCAGCAGCATTCTTGAAAGCATAACTACCAATTGAGCGATTGTTCCCTCTTCCACCATCAGTTTCACCAGCTAACTCAGCAGCTTCAGCAAGCTTTTGCCTCACTACAGAGTCACGTACCCAGTGTACAAACTGTCGATACTCAGAATTAGTAATTTCAGTTTCATCCATGTAGAATGATGTAACTGTTACAGTTTTTGTAGGCGCATCGTTCAATCCCGCAATATCGTGATCTGCTTTACCCATTATAAATGCCCCTCCTTCAACCAATACCATACCGTAAGGTTTTTCTGGGTTCCATTTCTTGCCTTCTACACCTACTAGCTGACCGCGGTCATTATTTCCACAACTCACTAATACCAATGTAACTAAAAAAAGTTTAATAAAATTTCTCATTTCTATATGTTATAGTAACGTAATTTTTCGGCTGTAAACCTATTCAAATATTTTCTAAAAACCAACTATTTTCTTAATAGATATTTAATTTAAATTAAATCTTAAAATTCATTTTTTGCCTTAGCCTTCAACCATCGCTCTGGAAGCTCTAATTTACAAGCAGTTAAATAATCATCTTCACTACAAGACAAAAACGAATTTTCTTTCAATTTATTGTTGCTATTTTCCAAAGGCAACTCCATCCACCAACGTCCAGACAAGTTACTTTGTAAAAAAACAAGGTTATCCTCATCTATTGGGACGGTAAATTTAGTAAAATTTTGGTTAAATTGTGGATGCTCTTCGTTAAATCTAAGAGCAACCCCTTCAATTAAATACCAAAACATCTGCGCAATCAAAGAAACAAAAGCTGGAGTTTGCTGAAATTTATGCAATTCATAAAGACCAAAACTTGAGGTTTTATCACTTATTCCAGCATATCTTGCAAGCACACAAAGCTCATTTGCTGAAAATCCATTTACCATAAAATGATTTGGGTCTGAAATTGATGCAGCCTTTAAACTAGTCAAATCGAAACTTACAAAATCTGCATCTCTAAACAAAGGCTCTACCTTAGGTAATGATTGAGTAACCTCTCCTAATCGGTATGCCTCAAAATAGAGTCTGTCTATTAAATCAATTTCATCTTGATGTACGTAGTACGTTTGGTAACCTAAATTAACGTAGTTAAATAAATTATAAGGTTGCTTAACCACCATGTGACTTAAGTAATTGAACTTTCCTAATTCTGTATCTGCATCACCTAAATCAAATTCATGACTTACACTAAGGAAGTTGACCATATATTTTACGTCTGCAAAAGACTTATATTGATAATAAATTAAATCTTTTCCACCACCCATAACCATCAGTAAAACTTTATTCTTAAGTAAAAAAGTTGCTATTTTCTGTAATAAATAACCGGTATCATTAGGTGTGTTACCGGGCATTATATCTCCTAAATCTATCATATTAATACTCCAGCTTCCAGGATATAGACAATACAAAGACTTACGTATTGAATTATAACTAAAATCTTTTGAATGACTGGGTGACGATCTAAACTCATAAACCCCAAGAATAGCGATTTGATAGTGATTAAAGTCTACTTCTTGAGGTTCTAAATCTTGATAAAAATCTATTTGGTTACCTAGATGCTTATTATTTAGGTTGGATTTAAGCTCTTCTAAAAAATGAGCATCAATAGGTTGTAAAAATTCAAATTCTGACATTAAAGCTTAATTTAAAATCACTAGGATTTTGCCAAAACTAAGCAATTATTTCTTTTTTGTGTTTTTCTTTGTAGTTTTTTTTCGCTTTGAAGTTGATTTCTTTCCTTTATCCAGCATAGCTTTGACTTCCTCTAATGTTAAATTTTGCGCATCGGTAGTTTTAGGTAGTTCAATTTTTTGCTTCCCTTTAGAAACTTTAAATCTCCCCCATCTTGCTTTCTCTACCTTAATGCCTTCATCTTCCCAATGATGAATTAGTTTATCTTTCTCCTTTTGTATTTTATCTTCAATAAGCGTTTCAATATCTCCATCAGATAAATTGTCAAAATCGTATTTTTTATTGACGTTGATAAACATTCCGTCCCATTTTAGAAATGGACCAAATCTACCAACCCCTTTTTGAACTGGTTTATCTTGATAATGATAAATAGGTTCTTCAGATTTTTCTTTAGATTTAATCAATTCTAAAGCGCGATCCATGGTTACATCTAGTGGATCTTCTCCTTTATCTAAAGAGACAAATTTTTTGCCGTATCTCACATAAGGCCCAAATCTACCCACATTTGTTTCTACAGCCTCTCCTTTATACTCCCCTAATTCTTTTGGAAGTTTAAATAGATCCATCACCTCTTCAAATGTAATGGTATTTAAGGTTTGTCCTGGTCTTAAGCTAGCAAATTGCGGTTTTTCTTCATCTTCTACTGTTCCTATTTGAGCCATAGGTCCATATTTACCTAAACGCACACTTACTGGCTTTCCAGTTTTAGGATCTTTACCTAATACGCGCTCACCTACTTCACGTTCGGCGTTTTCAGCAACATCTTCAACACGGGGATGGAATTCGGTGTAAAAATTTTTCATTACATCGGTCCATTTTTTATTTCCTTCAGCTATTTCATCAAAATCTTGCTCAAGACCAGCGGTAAAATTGTAATCTAAAATACCTGAGAAGTGTTCTACTAGAAAATCATTTACTACCATTCCCACATCGGTAGGGACCAATTTCCCTTTATCTGAACCTACATTTTCTGTGAGTTCTTTTTTCTTGATAGCTTCATCTTTTAATGTAAACTGATTATATTTTCTTGGTGTTCCTTCAATTTGACCTTTTTCTACGTATTTTCTATTTTGAATAGTTGAAATTGTTGGTGCGTAAGTTGATGGTCTTCCTATTCCTAATTCCTCTAATTTTTTAACCAAAGAAGCTTCTGTATATCTAGCTGGTGGTCGAGTAAAGCGTTCGGTGGCTTGCACCCAATTATTCGTTAAGTCTTCACCTTCTTTTACCCTAGGTAAAAGGCCGTCTTGTTGCTCTTCTTCCTCGTCATCACTCCCTTCTAAATACACCTTTAGAAAACCTTCAAACTTGATCATTTCACCACGTGCAACAAATTCTTTTTTGTGTGTATTAGCCTCAATCTTAAGAACTGTGCGTTCTAATTGTGCATCACTCATTTGTGAAGCAATGGCACGTTTCCAGATTAAATCATACAATCTTTTTTGATCGTATTCATCTCCAGCGCTGTGTACCGCAAAATTGGTAGGGCGAATTGCTTCGTGGGCTTCCTGCGCTCCTTTAGCTTTGGATTTAAAATTTCTGGATTTGGCAAATTCTTCTCCGTAAGCCGATACGATTTCTTTATAAGCGCCTTTTTTAGCTTCATCTGAAAGATTTACGCTATCCGTTCTCATATAAGTAATACGTCCCGATTCATACAAGCGTTGCGCCATACTCATCGTTTTTCCCACGGGGAAATTAAGCTTTCTAGCCGCCTCTTGCTGAAGTGTTGATGTGGTAAATGGAGGGGCAGGCGATTTTTTAGCTGGCTTGGTGCTTAAGTCGGCTACCTTAAAATCAGCGCCTAAATTATCTTTTAAAAATTGTTCTGCTTCTTTTTGAGTAGGAATGTTTTTGGCCAATTTAGCCTTGAAGCTTTGTCCATCTTCTGTTGAAAATTCAGCATCTATTCGGTAAGAAGCTTCTGCTGTAAAATCTTGTATATCTCGCTCACGCTCTACAATTAATCGCACTGAAACAGACTGAACACGACCAGCCGAAAGACCTCCTTTTACTTTTCTCCATAAAATAGGAGAAAGCTCATAACCTACCAATCGGTCTAACACTCTACGTGCCTGTTGAGCATTCACCAAATTGTAATCAATTTTTCTAGGGTTTTTTATGGCTTTTTGAATAGCTGGCTTGGTAATTTCATGAAAAACAATGCGTTTGCTATTGGTATCATTTAACTTAAGTTCTTGGGCTAAGTGCCAAGCAATAGCTTCTCCTTCACGGTCTTCATCACTGGCTAACCATACTGTTTCTGAAGCTTTGGCAAGATTCTTTAATTTCCTAACAACATCTTTTTTATCTTTAGAAACTACATATTTTGGAGTAAAATCTCCATCTACATCAACACCTAACTCCTTTGAAGGCAAATCAGCTATATGCCCAAAACTAGAAGCTAATTTATAATCTTTACCTAGAAATTTCTCGATGGTTTTTGCCTTGGCTGGCGACTCAACTATTACTAAATTCTTAGCCATAAATATTAATTAATTTGGTTGCAAAAGTAGATGATTTTTTTTTCTAGGGCTAAAATTTAAGAAAAATCGCAAAAATATTAGTTAGTTGATGGTTGGTTGAAGAAGATGAATAAACCTGCTTTTAAAGGTTTAAATGAAGTGAAAAAGGCAAAGAGCAACGAAACTTCATCCATTAAAAAACTAACTTTTACAGACACTTTCCTAATGATTAACATCAGTTTAATTATTAAAAAATGGTGTTTAACTTAGTGATTAGTGCTCATCTTTTCTTGTTGGTGTTTTTTTAAACCAACAAGATTTACAAGATGAAATTTGGTAACAAGGTTTACTAAGTAAATTAATATTGCACAAGAAGACGTACACTTTTATTAAATGGCAACAAAATGTTTTTATGTAAACAAAAAATCAATAGCCGTGATTGTAACGAAAAGCCCGTAAAATTTAAAAACTTAGCACTTTTACCAGTGAAAAGCGACCGGGAGGAAGCTCTTGAAATGGTAATAAAGGGCTTGGTTTTAAATTGCGGACTTGTAGTGAAAAGCGCGATTTAGCTCCAAAAAAAAAGTTTATTCTTGGTTGTTTTTGTTGTATTCTTGTAATTCCATTAAGCGTTTTACGTACTTGCCAATAACGTCAAACTCAAGGTTTACGGTGTGGCCCTTTTCAAGCGTTTTGAAGGTGGTGTGTTCATAAGTAAAAGGAATGATGGCTACGCTAAACTGATTGATTTGGCTATTCACCACCGTTAAACTTACACCGTTAATGGTTATACTGCCTTTTTCTATGGTAACGTTTTGTTGTTGAGGATTGTACTCAAAAGTAAAAATCCAACTTCCGTCTTTTTCTTCACGGTGAATACAGGTGGCGGTTTGGTCTACATGGCCTTGTACAATATGGCCATCTAAGTGAGCGTTCATTTTCATGCCTCGCTCTAAGTTTACAGGTGCATCTACTTCTAACTGTCCAAGCGAAGTTTTGTCTAAAGTTTCTTGAATAGCAGTAACTTTATAAATGTAATCACTAATTTCTACAACTGTTAAGCATACTCCGTTATGAGCTACACTTTGGTCAATTTTGAGTTGGGGAGTAAAATTGGCTTCTACATAAAAATGTATGTTTTCTCCTTCTTTTAAAATTTTTCTAATATGTCCTATTTCTTCTATGATTCCTGTAAACATTGTTGTAGAATATTTAGTTACCTTTGCAAAAATAGATGAAATTTAGAGGTGCATATGCTTCTTACCATAACTTTATCTATTTTTAATGCTAAATTTAAAAACAGATGAGTGAAGTAAATAAAGTAAAAGTAGGTATTAGTATTGGTGATTTGAATGGAATTGGTCCTGAAATTGTTTTGAAAACTTTTGAAGACCCGAGAATGATGGAGCTTTGTACGCCTGTAATTTTTGCCAACGTAAAGATGCTTTCTTTCTTTAAAAAACACTTGAATTTAGAAAATAGGTTTTTTACCGCGCCGCACTCAGAAAAAGTAGTGGATGGTAAATTGAATGTGGTAAATGCTTGGAAATCTAACTTTAAAGTGAATTTTGGTCAAGAGGATCCTATAGCTGGTAAATATGCAGTTCGTTCTATTGAAGTGGCAACTCAAGCCCTCATCAAAAAACACATTGATGTTTTGGTTACAGCGCCTATTAACAAAAATAGCATTCAATCTGAAGAATTTAAATTTCCTGGTCATACCGATTATTTTGCTCAAGCATTAAAGGGTGATAACATGATGTTTATGGTTTCTGATCAGTTACGAGTTGGTTTGTTAACAGACCATGTTCCTGTAAAAGATGTAGCTAGCCATATTACGCCTGAGCTTATTGAGAAAAAAGTAGGTATAATGAGCGAATCTTTACGCAGGGATTTTGGCATTAGAAAACCAAGAATTGCTGTTTTAGGCATTAATCCGCATTCTGGAGACAATGGCGTAATTGGTGATGAAGACGACCGAATATTAAAGCCTACAATCCATAAGATTAACGATATGCAAGGCGAATTGGTTTTTGGTCCTTATGCGGCAGACAGCTTTTTTGGAAGCAAAAATCATGAAAATTTTGATGCTGTTTTAGCGGCTTATCATGACCAAGGTTTAATTCCATTTAAAACCTTAAGTTTTGGAAAAGGGGTAAATTATACAGCCGGAATGAATAGGATTAGAACTTCACCAGACCACGGTACTGCTTTTGATATTGCTGGTAAAGGTGAAGCAGACCATTCTTCTTTTGCAGAAGCGGTTTTTAAAGCTATTGAAATTTTTAAAAATAGAATGGATTACTTAGAGATTACTAAAAATCCTTTGGAAATTCAGAAAAGACACAGAAGTAGAGGTTAATTTTACACCTCTTCTTTTTCTCCTAAAAATTTGGGTTGTTTATTAAAAAGCAAATCTAAAATTAGTTTTGTACGCGCAAATTTTTCTCTAAGTTTTGTTTTTAAACCATAACTTACAGAAACGTCTTGAGCATTGTAAGCATAGGCGTTGAGTTGAATTGATTGGGCAATTACAACAGCTCTTTCATTATGAAATTTTTGTGAGATGATGATGATTTCATCCTGGCCAAAAACAAATTTAGCTCTGTGCATAGAGTCTAAAGTTCTTAAACCGGCATAATCTAAAACAATATCCTTTTTTGCTACACCAGCCTCTAGTAAGCTTTTTTGCATTTCTAAAGGTTCATTATAACTTTTGTGTCTATTGTCTCCGCTTACTATTATTTTTTGAATTTTTCCAGCTTTATACAATTCTACCGCCGCATTGATACGATGAGAAAAATACAAATTCTCTTGCCCTGACTTAAGGTATTTTGAAGTGCCCAAAACAACCCCTACTCGGCTAGAAGGAATGGCATTTAAATTAGTGTAGAGCTGTTCTTTTGCCATTGTCCTCACATACCAATCACTCAAAATAAGCAGGCTTATTACCAAAATTATAAGTAGAGAAAAAACAAGCAAAGCTTTCTTAACCATGTTCTATTTTTTAGTGGATTGTATTAGTAAGGGCTAGATGTACAAGTGAATTTATAGAGTTTAATTCTCCTTATCTTTTTTAATTCGTGTGGCTAATTTATGTCGAGAAAAACGGCTATGATGTTGCATACCTATAATTTTAAATTGACCGCCTTTACGGTTGTAATCTTTTTGAAACACTTGAATAAAAAACAAAAATGAGTGATCAATTAATTTTGCTTCACTACAATCTAAATAAAAAGTTGATTTTTCTGGAATTTGATGAAACACCTTTTTAAAACCTATAATGTTGGTAAAAAGCGCGGCCCCTTTCAAAACAATAAATAATTCATTGTCTCGCTCAACAAGCTCATACCTAGCTTTAAACAAGTTAGAAAGCTTTACTCCCATAAACAGATAAATAGTGAGTTCTACCAACAAGCCTGCAAGAATACCAGCCAATAAGTCTTGCGCTAAAGTAACTACAATAGTGGTTAAAAAAGCGGCTAATTGCTCTTTGCCAATTCGGTAGGTAAGTAAAAATTCTCTTGGAGCAGCCAACCTATAGCCGGCATAAATCAAAATTGCAGCCAATGCAGCGTTGGGTATTTTTTCAATTATAGGAATTAAAAAAATCATAGCAATAAGCAAAAAAACACCATGGTAAAAATTAGACCATTTACTTTTGGCCTTAAAGCCAATATTAGCTGAGCTTCTTACCACTTCAGAAATCATAGGGGTTGCTCCTAAAAAGCCAGCGACAAAATTCCCAAAACCATTCCCCATCAAATCACCATTGGCATCAGATTTTTCTGTTTCTGGTTTTAAATCATCTACAGCTTTTACCGTTAACATAGATTCAAGGCTATTTACAAAAAGCAACATGAAAACATATTTCCAAAAAGTAAAACTTGCAATAGCAGAAAAATCAAAATGAAAACCAAAGCTCCCCCAAAAATCGCCTATTTGCACCAAGGTATAATTTCCTTTCATTTCACCAAATTTCCAAAAGATAGATAAGGGTATAGTTAAAATTAGCACCCACATAGGGGCAGGGATTTTTTGTACAGGTTTAATTTTTATAACGGGAATCAAAAACATAGCTAAAAGTCCAACAAACCCTACCACAGCAACTGGCCAGTTGGCATGGCTAATAAAGTTAGGAATATTCATTAATAGCTCAATAGAGCCTTCACCAGCGTATGCGGTAGGATTTTCTCCCAACAAAACAGGAATTTGTTTGGCAATAATAATAATACCAATAGCAGAGAGCATACCATGTACAGCAGAATGCGGGAAAAAATCGGCATAATCACCAAATTTAAGCAAGGATAAAATCATTTGTAAAACGGCCATGACAATAATGGCGGCACAGGTAATCATCCAAGCTTTTTCATCGCCTCCAAATTCCATAACAGAGGCCGCGCAAATGGTAATTAATCCTGCTGCAGGTCCTTTTATACTGAGTTCAGAAACTTTAAATAGAGGAGTGAAAATACCTCCAACAATGGCTGTAAGCACACCCATTGCAGGCGGAAAACCGCTAGCTTTAGCAATACCTAAACTCAAAGGCAAAGCAATTAAAAAAACCATAAACCCAGCAAGCATATCTTGCTTCCAAAATACTTTGAAAGCAACGGCACCTATATTTGATTTATTTTTCTTCCTAAACTTTTGACTCATCAATTATTTATTTGGATTTTAAATTTGATGTTTCTCATGCAAATTTAAATTACATAAATCACATTAAAATTTGCAATTTAACGCAAAAAAACTCCTTTTAAAAGCTATTTCAATTACAATAATTTTCAAATTTTAAAACTATTGATAAACAATTTGCAAATCACAAAAAATTAATCCTGGGTAAAGTTAAATGAATTTAGCTAAAAATTAGGTGAATTAGATGAATTAAATCTGTTTAGACCAATCATCCAACTACCCGCAAAGTTTTGACATTTCAAAACAGGTAATCCATCAAAATTTGTGTATATTTCATCGCTTTTAATAAATGAATAAAATCAGCTTAATCATAACAATAGCAAGTGATTATGAATAAAATAGTTTTGCTTATTAGTTTTTTTGCGTGCAGTATTTGTGTAAATGCACAAAAAAAAGATGCTTATATCATCTATAAATCTAACGGAAAAAAAATTTCCTACAAACGAATGCTCAAAAAAATACCTAAAGCTGAAGTGCTGCTTTTTGGTGAATTTCATAATAACCCTATAGCTCATTGGTTACAACTAGAAATAGCAGTAGATCTTCATGAAAAAGGGAATCAACTAAGCTTTGGTGCAGAAATGTTTGAAGCTGATCAGCAAAACACTATAGATCAATATTTGAATGGACAAATAAATCAGGAAGAATTTAAAAATCAAATGCGCTTATGGCCCAATTATGCAACTGATTATCAACCGCTTTTGGAATGGGCTAAAGACAATAATTACAGCTTTACAGCTACCAATATACCTAGGCCTTTTGCTTCTAAGGTATACAAAGAAGGAGGTTTTAAAGCTTTAGAAAAACTTTCTGAAGTTGAAAAAGCTTGGGTTGCGCCGTTACCTATTCCTTATGATCCTGAGCTAAAAACCTACAAAAATATGTTAGAAATGATGGGGGGTGAACATGCTAACCCAGATATTGTTAAGGCGCAAGCAAGTAAAGATGCTACTATGGCTCATTTTATTCTTGAAAACAGAGTACCCAACACTTTGTTTTTTCACCTTAACGGTTCTTACCATTCTAATTTTTATGAGGGTATTGTTTGGTATTTAAAACAATACAATCCAGATTTGAAGGTGGTTACACTAACTACTGTAGAACAAGAGGATATATATAAGTTAGAAGAGGAATTTGAAGGAATTGCAGATTATATTATCTGTGTACCATCTACCATGACCAAAACCTATTAAACTAAAATTTACAAGCCTAATTGATAAATCTGTTTCTTTATGGAAGAGTCTTTAAAAATAGCCGTAATACAATCTGAATTAGTCTGGGAAAATCCAACAGAAAACAGAAAACTATTTGATCAAATAATAAGTAAAATTAAAAAACAGGTAGATGTAATTGTTTTACCTGAAATGTTTTCTACTGGTTTTTCTATGCAAGCTAAAGGCTTAGCAGAAGCTACTGAAGGAGAAAGCTTAGCTTACATGCAAAAATGGGCTTCAGAGAAAAAGGCTTGTGTAACGGGAAGCTTGATGGTTAAAGATGGCCTTAATTACTACAATAGATTGTATTTTGTGTATCCTGATGGAAGTTTTTATACGTACAACAAGCGTCATTTATTTACGTTAGCCAAAGAACAGCAAACCTATACTGCTGGTAAAAACAAACTTATTGTTACATATAAAGGCTGGAAAATTTGTCCCTTAATTTGCTATGATTTAAGATTTCCTGTATTTGCAAGAAACGTTGAAGATTATGACGTCTTGCTTTTTGTGGCGAATTGGCCAGAAAAAAGAACCGAAGCATGGGACGCTTTACTAAAAGCAAGATCCATTGAAAACATGGCTTATTGTGTGGGTGTGAACCGCATTGGCCAAGATGGTAAAGGCTTTGAATATGCTGGGCATTCGGCTATTTACAACCCCTTAGGAAAACAACTATCTAATCCTTTTAACCACCATACAAGTTTTACAGAAGTAATTGAATTAGAAGCCAGTTATTTAAAGCAAATAAGAAATCGGTTAGGCTTTTTAAAAGATCGAGATCAGTTTAAATTGGAATAAGTATTTTATTTAATTGGACCTGTAGCCCTGATTGCAGTGAAAAGCCCGGAGGGAAGCTAGTTGGTTTTTCTTTTTTGAGCAAAGCGACCGGGAGGAAGCTCTTGCTCAAAATTAGAAAAAACTACTTGGTGACCGAGGACTTGAAACGGAAAGCAGGTTCCCGGCTTCTTACAATACTAGTAAATGATATATATTCGCTGACACTTTGTCACTTTTATGAAAGAATGTATCTTTGCATCAAATTTTTTGAGTTTTATGGAGAAGGTAATTGATGAGAAAGTTCAAGGAACGGCTTTAGTTCAAGAAGCTAAGCAGGGCAACAGCAAAAAACTTTTTATTGAAAGTTATGGTTGCCAGATGAACTTTAGTGATAGTGAGATTGTGGCTTCTATCTTGGCTAAAGAGGGTTTTAATACCACTAATTCTTTAGAAGAAGCAGATTTGGTCTTAGTGAATACGTGTTCGATTAGAGAAAAAGCTGAACAAACGGTAAGAAAGCGTTTGGAAAAATACAATGCGGTGAAGCAACAAAATCCAGGAATGAAAGTTGGCGTTTTGGGTTGCATGGCCGAGCGTTTAAAAGAAAAGTTTTTAGAGGAAGAAAAAATTGTTGACCTAGTTGTTGGACCTGATGCTTACAAGGATTTACCCAATTTAATTAATGAAGTTGAAGAGGGAAGAAATGCGGTAAATGTTATTCTTTCTAAGGAAGAAACCTACGGAGATATTGCGCCGGTAAGATTGCAATCTAACGGAGTTTCTGCTTTTGTTTCAATTACTAGAGGCTGTGATAATATGTGTACTTTTTGCGTGGTTCCGTTTACCCGTGGAAGAGAGCGTAGTCGCGACCCACAGAGTATAGTAAAGGAAGTAAATGAGCTATGGGAACAAGGATTTAAAGAAATTACTTTGTTAGGACAAAATGTGGATTCTTATTTATGGTATGGAGGTGGATTGAAAAAAGATTTTGATAAAGCTTCTAAAATGGCGCAAGCTACAGCGGTTAATTTTGCTCAACTTTTAGATTTAGTGGCTGTGGCACAACCAAAAATGCGTATTCGGTTTTCTACGTCTAATCCGCAAGATATGACTATGGATGTGATTGAAGCCATGGCTAAACATGATAATATTTGTAATTATATTCATTTACCCGTGCAAAGCGGAAGCAACCGCATATTAAAGAAAATGAACAGGTTACATACAAGAGAGGAGTATTTTGAAATGATTGATAACATTAAAAAATTGATTCCTGATTGTGCCATTTCTCATGATATGATTGCTGGTTTTCCTACAGAAACGGAAGAAGACCACCAAGATACATTATCTTTAATGGAATATGTAAAATATGATTTTGGTTTTATGTTTGCCTATTCTGAGCGTCCTGGAACTATGGCGGGAAGAAAATTTGAAGATGATGTTCCTGAAAAAGTAAAAAAACGAAGATTAACTGAAATTATTGAATTACAACAAAAACACGCTTTATATAGAACGCAACAGCAAGTAGGAAAAACCGTTGAAGTGCTGATTGAAAAATCTTCTAAGCGAAGTGATGCACATTGGGCAGGTAGAAATTCACAAAACACCATGGTTATTTTTCCTAAGGAAAATTATAAAGTGGGCGAATATGTAATGGTAAAAATAGAAGATTGCACCAGTGCTACTTTGTTTGGTACAGCGGTTGAATATTCTCCTATGAATTTCTAAATTTTTAAAAATGGAATCTGTTCAATCAATTAAACAGCGTTTTGGTATTATTGGAAACTCCCCCAAACTTAATCGTGCTATTGAAAAAAGCATGCAAGTTGCCGCTACTGATATTTCGGTTTTGGTGACTGGTGAAAGCGGTGTGGGTAAAGAGAGTTTACCCAAAATCATACATGCCTTATCTCATAGAAAACACGCTAAGTATATTGCGGTAAACTGTGGTGCCATTCCTGAAGGCACGATTGATAGTGAATTATTTGGTCATGAAAAAGGAGCTTTTACAGGAGCAACCCAATCGCGTGACGGGTACTTTAAAGAAGCGGATGGCGGTACTATTTTTTTAGATGAAGTGGGTGAATTGCCACTTACCACTCAGGTACGTTTACTTCGAGTTTTAGAAAATGGCGAATTTATTAAAGTAGGATCTTCTCAAGTACAAAAAACCAATGTTAGAATTGTAGCAGCAACTAATGTGCAAATGCTAGATGCTATTAAAAAAGAGAAATTTAGAGAAGACTTGTATTACCGTTTAAGTACCATCGAAATTCATTTACCTCCACTTAGAGAACGAAAAGAAGATGTGCATTTATTGTTTAGAAAATTTGCTTCAGATTTTGCAAGCAAGTACAATATGCCAACTATTCGACTTACAGAAGAAGCGGTATTTGCTTTAGAAAACTCAAGATGGCCAGGAAATATTAGACAACTTAAAAATGTAGCTGAACAGGTTTCTGTATTAGAAAAGGAAAGAGAGGTGAATAAGCATACCTTATTAGAATATTTACCTAAGGTTTCTTCGCTGCCTTCCGTTATTGAAAATAAGAAAAAAAGCGAAAGCGATTTTAGCAATGAGCGTGAAATTCTTTACAAGGTTTTGTTTGATATGAAAAATGATTTAAACGACCTGAAGAAACTTACCTTAGAGTTAATGCAAGAAGGTAATGCCAAAAAAGTGAAGGATGAAAATGAGCAACTCATCAAAAAAATATATGGTGAAACTGAAGAATCTACACAAAATTATAGTGATTTTGATGATCAGTTAGAGATTTTACAGATTCCTGAAAAAAATCAAACCCAAAAAGAAGATTACCCAAAAGCAACAGCTATTGATGACCAATATGATTTTGCTGAAGAAATAGAAGAAGAAGAAACCCTATCTTTACAGGACAAAGAAATAGAACTTATTCAAAAATCCTTAGAACGTCATAACGGCAAAAGAAAGCCTGCCGCAGATGAATTAGGAATTAGTGAGCGTACTTTATATAGGAAAATAAAACAGTATGATTTGAAGTAGTTCTTTTGTAAATTCTAAATTCTAAATTATGAATTTTGAGGCTTTGCGCCTTTGACCTTGACCGCCGTTAGGCTGGTTTGCGAGATGAAATAGAATTAAGTATTGAGTACAAAGAATTAAGATGAAGCTATGAGTTGTGGCTCTTGAATTTGAATTATGAATTATGAATTTTAAATTATAAATTTTAGGCTTTGAGGCATTGCGCCTTGACCGCCGTTAGGCTGTTTTGTGAGATAAAAAAGAATTAAGTATTGAGTACAAAGAATTAAGATGAAACCGTGGGTTGTGGCTCTTGAATTTGAATTATGAATTATGAATTTTAAATTATAAATTTTAGGCTTTGAGGCATTGCGCCTTGACCGCCGTTAGGCTGTTTTGTGAGATAAAAAAGAATTAAGTATTGAGTACAAAGAATTAAGATGAAACCGTGGGTTGTGGCTCTTGAATTTGAATTATGAATTATGAATTTTAAATTATAAATTTTAGGCTTTGCGTCTTTGGCCTTGACCGCCGTTAGGCTGTTTTGCGAGATAAAATAGAATTAAGTATTGAGTACAAAGAATTAAGATGAAGCTGTGAGTTGTGGCTCTTGAATTTGAATTACAAATTATGAATTTTAAATTATAAATTTTAAGCTTTGTGGCTTTGACCTTGACCGCCTTTAGGCTGTTTTGCGAGATGAAAAAGAATTAAGTATTGAGTACAAAGAATTAAGATGAAACCGTGGGTTGTGGTTCTTGAGTTTTAAATTTTAAATTATGAATTATAATTTTAAGCTTTGTGGCTTTGACCTTGACCGCCGTTAGGCTGTTTTGCGAGATGAAAAAGAATTAAGTATTGAATGGGAAGAATTAAGTACAGATAATAGTAATACAATGAAAAGTATAGTAAGATTAATAATTTTGATGATGGTTTGTCAGCTTTACGTGAGTTGCAAATACTATTCATTTACAGGAGCTGACGTGGGTAATGCAGAAACATACCAGGTAAATTTTTTTCAGAATAACGCTCCTTTGGTTGAACCTGGAATCGATCGTGATTTTACTCTACAGCTACAAGATTTAATTCAAGAGCAAACCAAGTTGAACCTTCAAAGCAAGAATGCGGATTTAATTTATGAAGGAGAAATTATAGATTACTACATTGCACCAATGACGGCTACTAGTGATAGCAGAGCTGCAGAAAACCGATTAACTATTGCGGTTAACGTTAGGTACATCAATACATTAGAACCCGATAAAGACTTTGAAAGAAAGTTTTCATTTTATTTTGATTATCCAGCCGATGCACAACTTGTAGGAGCCATAAGAGACGAAGCTTTAGACGAGATTTTTACTCGATTAACACAGGATATTTTTAATGCCTCACTAGCTAATTGGTAATGAAAAAGGAAGAAGTAATAAAGCTACTTGAGGATCCGATGAAAATGAATCGGACTATGACTGGTGACCTACAGCAAATCATTGACAAGTATCCTTATTTTCAGTCGTTAAACAGTGTTTATCTAAAACTATTATACAATCAGAATCATCCGCTTTACAATTTAATTTTAAAGAAAACTGCAGCTCAAACAGCAGACCGTGAGATTTTATTTGATTTCATTACGCAAGATGAATTTGAGCAATTGCACATAGCCTCATCTATAAAAAGTCAGCAAGAAGAAAATCTTGAAACTGATGATGATTTTTACATGGATCTAGAAACTGCTAATCAAGTTACAGATCCTAATTTATTTGAAAAACCAAAAGAGCATTTAGAAGAGAAGAAAACATTGAAATTTGATTCGTCTGATAAATTGTCCTTTAATGAATGGCTAAAAATTACTCAAATGCAACCCATTAAAAGGGAGTCTAAAATCAAATTAAAAGACGATTTACAAGACAAAAAGGAAAGCAACAATCCAAAAAACAAAAGAAAATATGATTTAATTGACAATTTTTTAGAGAAGAATCCAAAGATTGATGCCAAAAAAGAGATTGTTAAATCAAAGAAAAATCCCCCCAGAACACAGCCTTCAAGCCAATTAATGACAGAAACCTTGGCTAAAGTGTATGAGGAACAGAAAAGATATGACAAAGCAATTCAAGCTTATAACATATTAATTTTGAATAATCCCGAAAAAAGTAGTTTATTTGCAAATCAAATTGAAAGAATAGAACAAATTTTAGAAAAAGAAAAGAAATGAGTGTATTTTCCATATTTTTAGTTTTGATATTAATCGTATCGTTTTTGTTAGTTGTTGTAATCATGGTTCAAAACCCTAAGGGTGGAGGATTATCATCCTCTTTTGGAGGAGGCGGTGGCCAACAAATTGGAGGAGTAAAACAAACTTCAGATTTTTTAGACAAAAGCACTTGGGTTTTAGCTACCTTGCTATTAGCCCTAGTTTTGTTTTCTAACGTAAGTATTATGCAATCTACAAGCACAGATTCTAAAATATTGCGTGATGGTGGCGGAAATGCTC
Source organism: Flavobacteriaceae bacterium (assembly GCA_022565635.1). Lineage (GTDB taxonomy): Bacteria > Bacteroidota > Bacteroidia > Flavobacteriales > Flavobacteriaceae > Psychroflexus. The sequence goes on from JAIUMH010000003.1 coordinate 26,376, forward strand.
CCGTAGAAAACACACAACAAATGCCCGACGCAGAATTGCCTCCTATGGAGTAATTTTTGACTAAATAAGTACAATCAAATGCCAGCTTTATGACAAGCTGGCATTTTTTATTTAAAAATGTCAGTAAAAGAGCAATGGCATATTTTTGGTAGTAGGAGTTTTGTAACTTTTAAAAACAAAAAATTATGGCAATAAATATTAAACCATTAGCAGACCGAGTGCTTGTAGAGCCTCAAGCCGCTGAAACTAAAACAGCATCAGGTATTATCATTCCAGAAACAGCAAAAGAAAAACCACAAAGAGGTAAAGTAATAGCTGTTGGAAATGGCAAAAAAGACCATGATATGTCTGTAAAAGAAGGAGACATGGTTTTATACGGTAAGTATGCAGGAACTGAATTGAAATTAGAAGGGACTGACTATTTAATTATGAGAGAGGATGATATCCTTGCAATAGTTTAATTATTAATTGATCAATTAAAAAACAAAAAAAATGGCAAAAGACATAAAATTTAACTTAGAGGCTAGAGACGGAATTAAAAGAGGTGTAGATGCCTTAGCAGATGCCGTAAAAGTAACCTTAGGACCAAAAGGGAGAAACGTAATTATTTCTAAATCTTTTGGTGCTCCTGTAGTAACTAAAGACGGAGTAAGCGTAGCAAAAGAAATAGAATTGAAAGATGCGCATGAAAATATGGGCGCACAAATGGTTAAAGAAGTTGCTTCCAAAACTAACGATTTAGCTGGAGATGGAACTACAACAGCAACTGTATTAGCTCAAGCAATTGTAAAAGAAGGTTTGAAAAACGTTGCCGCTGGTGCCAATCCTATGGAACTTAAAAAAGGAATTGATAAATCTGTTGCAGCCATCACTAAATTTTTAGAAGAACAAGCAGAAGCAGTAGGAGATTCTTCAGATAAAATTAAGCAAGTGGCTTCTATTTCTGCTAATAATGATGACCATATTGGCGAATTAATTGCAGAAGCTTTTGGAAAAGTTGGTAAAGAAGGTGTAATTACTGTTGAAGAAGCCAAAGGAACAGAGACTTACGTTGATGTTGTAGAAGGTATGCAATTTGACCGTGGTTACTTGTCACCATATTTTGTAACAGACAGCGAAAAAATGGTTACTGAATTAGAAAGCCCTCAAATTTTAATTGTAGATAAGAAAATTACTGCAATGAAAGATTTATTGCCTATTCTAGAACCAGCAGCGCAAAGCGGAAAGCCTTTATTAATAATTGCTGAGGATATTGAAGGAGAAGCTTTAGCTACTTTGGTGGTGAACAAATTAAGAGGTTCTTTAAAAATTGCTGCTGTAAAAGCACCAGGATTTGGTGACCGCAGAAAAGCTATGTTAGAAGATATAGCTATCTTAACTGGTGGAACAGTAATTTCTGAAGAAAGAGGCTTTACTTTAGAAAACGCAACAATAGACATGTTAGGTCAAGCAGAAAACATCACTATTGATAAAGACAATACAACCATTGTTAATGGAGCTGGAGATAAAGATAATATCAAGAATAGAGTGAATCAAATCAAATCTCAAATTGAATCTACAACAAGTGACTACGACAAGGAAAAATTACAGGAACGCTTAGCTAAGTTAGCTGGTGGTGTGGCTGTACTTTACGTTGGTGCTGCTTCTGAGGTTGAGATGAAAGAGAAAAAAGACCGTGTTGATGATGCCTTACATGCTACAAGAGCAGCTGTTGAAGAAGGAATAGTTGCTGGTGGTGGTGTTGCTTTAGTGCGTTCAATTGAAGCCTTAAAATCACTTCAAGAAGAAACTCCAGATGAAAAAACAGGAATTCAATTGGTTGCAAAAGCCATTGAAGCACCAATGCGAACCATTGTTCAAAACGCAGGAGGTGAAGCATCTGTAGTTATCAATAAAGTTAGAGAAGGTGATAAAGGATACGATGCCAAAACAGGTACTTATGTAAACATGTTTGAAGCAGGTATTATTGACCCTAAAAAAGTAACGCGTGTAGCTTTAGAAAATGCAGCTTCAGTTGCTGGAATGATTTTAACTACTGAATGCGCTTTAATTGAACTACCCGAAGAAAATGAAGGTGGTGCCCCAGGAGGAATGCCAGGAATGGGTGGAGGAATGCCAGGAATGATGTAAATTAAATTATTTGGTTTTTTAAATCACGTAAATAAAAAACAGCCTTCAACTAAAATTGAAGGCTGTTTAATTTTAATAGTTAACTACTCTTCTATTTTATAATTAAACGTTTAGTCAATGATTGCTTCCCTGAAGTAAATTGAATTAAATAAATCCCCGCTTTTAAATTAGATGTATTAATTCTCTCAGGAGGGTTTTTCGTGTGCAATAGTACTTTCCCTTGCGTATTGTAAATTCTTAATTCATCAAATTCTACGTCAGATCTAATATTGAAATAAGTACTTGCAGGATTTGGATAAATGCTTATGTTTTGTTTCTCAAATTCTATAGTATTAAAAGTAGCTTTATGAAGATAAAGATTATCATACCACACATTATCCAAATTAGATGTAATATGTATTTGAGCAACATCACTTCTAGTCAAGTTACCGAGCACCATTCCGCCCAAAGCATTAATATCAACATCTACTGAAACCCATTCGTTAGCAACCAGCTGTTGATCTGTTCCTGTGTTAAAAATCACTTCTAATCCAGTAGAAAATTCATCGGTTTCATTACCCGCCCAATCAACTAACTTGATGTTAAACACTTTACCTACTAAATCTTCCTCATCAGTGTAAAAATCAAAATGTAGGTGAGAAAAATCAGTAGCATCAAATCTATTATTTTGGAAATCAATACCTTGACAACCAGGACCCGAATATAGAATAGTTGGGTTTTCAGCAATTAAAATTTCTTCTGTTGCTGGGTCATTAGCGCATAAACCGAAATCAAAATCATCGAGTGTTACATCATCATACGCATCACTAAAAATAGAGATCACGTCAGAAGCTGGTCTTGCGGGCGGAGTTGGAGCTGCAACGGTCGGCGGACCTGAACAAGGTTCACATGGGCCACCACAGTCAATTCCTGTTTCATTTTGATTTTGAATACCATCGTCACAAGTACCAGGATCTTTAGACAAATAGAAATTATCATACCACACATTAGGTAAATTAGATGTAATGTGTATTTGAGCAACATCACTTCTAGTTAAGTCACCTAATACCATTCCCCCTAATTCGGTGATGATCACATCTACAGAAACCCATTGATTTTCAACCAAAGCTGGGTCAGTGCCCACATTAAATAAAACTTCTAATCCTGTAGATGAGACATCTGTATCATTCCCTGCCCAATCAACTAACTTAATGTTAAATACGGCACCATCAACCACCTCATCAGTGTAAAAATCGAAATGAATATTGGTAAAAGTAGAGGCATCGAGTTTATTATTTTGAAAATCGATTCCTTGACAACCCGGACCTAAATACCGTTGTGTTGGATTTCCATCAATGGTTACCTCTTCAACTGCAGGTACATTTGCACATAAGCCAAAATCAAAATCATCTATAATGATATCTGAATAAGCATCACTAAAAATAGAAAGTACATTTTCTGCATCACGTTCTGGTGGTGTTGGAGCTGGAATTGTTGGTCCTTCAATAACGAAGGAAAGTGTGTAAGTTTTTGTGGTTTCACCGTCTTCAGCAGTAACCAAAACAGAAGCCTCACCAGGAAGTGAATCCGCTTGTGTTATGATTAGACTAGCATTAGGGTTTGCTGGTGTAGCACCTGTAATTTCAGGAATAGTTGAATCTACACCTAGACCAAATGAATATGCAGTTACGTTAGCATTAAAGTCTGGCAGAGGAGCGCTATCAATAAACAACTCACTTAAGTTGGCATTGGTAAGCGGATCTATAACATTTTGCTCTAAAACAACATCATCAATAAATACATCATCATTGCTAAGGCCCGTCTCAAAACCAAGCTTCATAGTGTCAAAAGTTTGACCTACGTTAAAAATAACTTCGTAAGTATCCATGGTAGTGTTGATGGTAAAATCTTCAATAATCAAATCGGTAAAATCACCACCATCTTGACCAAAAAATAACCTCAGCTGACGATTATTTACATTAGATCTTGCTGAGAAGGAAATTTTATACGACTCTCCAACTTCTAATGATGTAATTTGATTAGCAGTTAATACTTGGTTGAACTGAACATGCCAAACTTGGTCGCCAGCACCATTAATATTAGTAATATTCGCTTCATTGTTTGCGGCTGAGAAACTTGCGGAAACACCCACAAAATCGGCCTCATAACTTTGCCAAGAATTAAGATCATCACTAAAATCGCCGTTAATAACGATATTTTGTGCAGAAACTAAATGACATAGAAAAATGGTAATTAAAAGTGTAATTTTTTTCATGTTAATTTGTTTAAGGGAATTCCCTATTATTTTCTAGGAAGATAACACTATAACCTTAGAGTATTAATGAATTATAAAAGTAAAAACACTACAAATTTTCATATTCCCTTTTGATTAGCCAAAAAGTCAATAATAATCGAGGCTTTCGGTAAGTTTTATTTATCTGAATCATTTCAAAAAAAATAATTTTGAAGAAATTGTATATACTATGTTTGGTTTTATATGATACAAAATATAGACATGAAAAGAAGGAAATACTAATAAAAACAGGGAAAATAGTAATTTAAATGAAAGTATGATGAAATGGTCTTTAATAAATAGGTGTTGGTAAACATGATATAAAAAAAAGAAAACCCCGAAACGAATGTATCGGGGTTAAAAAAATGGGTAAAACTGAAACTATCTTTTAATAATTTTCTTAGTTACTGATTGACCATTATTTGTGGTAAGCTTCAATAAATAAACACCTGAAGAAAAATCTTGCATATTGATGTCATTAGCATTAGCCTGCTTTGTCATTAATCTCCCATTCATATTGTATAATTCAACGCTTGAAAAATCTGAAGCAGATTGAATTTTAAGCACGTTATTTACAGGGTTAGGGTAAACACTCAGCTCTAGTTCGTCAAATTGAGTATTTGAGAAAGATGGTGGTCCTATCACCACATTTCCTAAAGCAGCTAAATCATCTGGATTTGCATTAGGTCCAACTACTGTAAAACCATATTGAACGGTCACATCATTTTCTAAGTCAACATCATCATAAACAAGTTCAAAGTTTCCTGTTTCGGTAAGATCAGCAACTACCGACTTATTAAATGAGAAATCAGCGTTAAATACACGTATAAAAGCAGTAACCTCATAATCAGATGATAAGGTAAAGCTCTCTACGTTTCCAGAAAATTCAAGAACATTACCAGCTAATTCAGTTGATTCTATAAAACTAACACCTTCAAAAGTTTTATTCCCCTCTTGAGTAGTTTGGTCTACCCAAAAAGGATCTTCTGGGTTGTCTGCATACGTGTTAAAGTTAGGAAATAAAGTAACTGTATTAGTATCTGAATCTAAATCAGTTCTAATATCAGCAAGTCCCCATTCAGAAGCAAAGATAAATTCTCCTCCATTTTCAGGCAATTCAAAAACATTAGCAAAACCTAACCAGTTTGCACTAGCATCTACTTCTATGCTTTCTTCGCCTATCTCACCGTTATCATCATCTCCATTATCATCACCTTCACTTGCAACACTTGTTATGTTATCAATGTAAATTGTAAATGTAGATGGATTTCCAAAGGCATTGATGTTACTATCCCAGTTAGGAAAGAAAACAACTGTTTCATAAATACCATCTGCAACTGCAGTTCCATCCAAAGCTTCATTCATAGTAAATGTAAGTGTCTGCCATGTATTAGGCTCAGTATAACTTTGAGCGGCGGCAGCATCAGGCCCCCCATTTTCAAGTTTTAAAAGTAAATTAAATGTTTGAGTAGCATATACATCAACTTCTACGGTTAAATTATTGGTTAAGTCTAAGAAAATATCTGTCTGGTCTATAAACGCGCCTTGCCAAGGGTTTCCTGTATCAACACTTTCTAATTTTAATGAGTTTCCGTTATCTCCTTCTGGAGCTTGATCAAGTGTTGCTCCAGCAAGTCCTTCAAAATCGGTTATAGAAAAAGTAGTTTCATTTTCAAAATCTTGAACAATTTCTAGCTCCGCAGGATCTGGGTCCGGGTCATCTCCATCATCATCTCCATCATCATCTCCACTTCCAGCAACTTCAGAAGCTATAGCTGGTTCAGAAAATGTATTTGTAGAATCATCAAATTGGTACAACCAAAAGGTATATTCTTCACCAGGATCTAAGCCGGTTAAAACAAAACCAAAGGCATCAATACCTCCGCCATCACCTGGAGTTTCACCAAATGTATATTCTTCAGCAGTAGTTGGATCTTCTGGTGAAGCATCAGTTAAAGAATAAAAAAGACGAAAAGAGATGTCTTCTTCTGCAACATCGTTAGGTCCACATGCAAGAAATAATTCTCCAGCATCAACAGGATCCTCTCCAACACTATCAAACACAACAAAACCAGCAGGCTGATTAGGTGCATTAAAAAAATCTGAAACTGTAGTTGAAGTATTTGCAACTACAGAGACACCAATAAACAGGACTAAAAGAACCGTTACTGATGCACGTAAATAACTTGTAATTTTCAACATAATAAAGTATTTAATTTGTTATTATTTATATCTTTATAAAATTAAGGTATTAAAAGGCAAAAAACAGTCTCAACAAACTATATAAACTATACAACATAGTAGTAATTATTTTTTGAAGGAATACTTAGAAGTATTTGACTTTATGAATAGGAAAAATAAAGTAACATCTCAAATGTTGTGTTGATGTAGTGTTATTGACTTAAACCTTATCGTATCCTTTTAGTCAAAAAAAATAAAATTCACTAAAAACAAAAAAAATGAAGCTTTACTTACAATTTATTATCATTTTATTAATTCCCTCTTTAAATTATTCACAGAATTCTGATTTTAACGCAGATCCTGTTATAACAAATCATGAAGTCAAAATTAATGGGTCAAAAATTGAGTATAGTGCAGAAGCAGGATTTCAAGAGGTTTTTGATAACAAAGATGAGGCAGTAGGAGCTCTTTTTTATACCTATTACCAAAGAAAAGCAAATCAGAAAAATGAAGTTGAAAACAGACCATTGGTGATTTCATTTAATGGAGGACCTGGTTCTGCTTCTGTATGGATGCATCTTGCATATACTGGTCCTCGAGTACTTAAAATTGACGAGGAAGGTTTCCCAGTGCAACCCTATGGAGTAGAGGAAAATCCCTACAGTATTTTAGATGTTGCAGATATAGTGTATGTAAATCCCATTAATACAGGCTATTCTAGAGGGTATAAAGACGAAAAAGGAAACATAAAAAAAGAGCTGTTTTTTGGAGTACAAGAAGACGTTTCTTATCTAGCCAAATGGATTTCACAATTTGTTAGTCAAAAAAACAGATGGCTTTCTCCCAAATATCTCATTGGTGAAAGCTACGGAACTACTCGTGTTTCTGGATTGGCTCATCAACTTCAAAATTCACATTGGATGTATTTAAATGGAATAATTCTTGTTTCCCCAACCGAATTAGGCATCGATAGAAACGGCCCTGTAGAAATTGCCAACAGAATACCCTATTTCACAGCCGCAGCATGGTATCATGATAAATTACCTAGCCAATTTCAAAATATGGAGTTAGAGGAAGTTTTAGAAATTTCTGAAAATTATGCTATTAATAAGCTTACTCCAGTTTTGGTAAAAGGAAACTCCATAACTGAAGTAGAAAAGATGGAAGTTTGCCAAAGCTTAGAAGAGCTTACTGGAATTAATGCAAGGGTTTACCTGCAACATAACCTAGAATTACCTTACAATTATTTTTGGAAAGAATTACTAAGAAATGAAGGCTTTACCATTGGAAGATTAGATTCTAGATACAAAGGTATAGATGAGAAAGAAGCAGGATCTAGACCAGAATATAATGCAGAATTAAGTTCATGGTTGCATTCATTTACTCCAGCCATTAATCATTATTTAAAAAACGATTTAAAGGTTGAAACACCTGCAGAATATTTAATGTTTGGTAATGTTTATCCTTGGGACAGAACGAAAAATAACGCTACGGGTAAACTTCTAAGAAGAGCAATGACACAAAATCCAAATTTAAAAGTACTTATCCAATCAGGTTATTTTGATGGTGCTACAACTTATTTTAATGCAAAATACAACATGTGGCATATAGATGAAAGCGGAAAAATGAAAGACCGGTTTGAATTTAAAGCATATAAAAGCGGACATATGATGTATTTAAGAAGAGAAGATCTTAAAAAGTCAAATGATGATGTAAGAGATTTTATTCTTAAAAGTATGGAAGAAGCTAATAAATCATCTGCTAAATATTAAACAAAACCGAAGTGAGTAAACGCAAAGGAGCTAAGTCAAAAGCAACAATTCCTCCTTCAATTTTGAAGGAATTAAATCAAGGAAAAATAGAAACAGCTAATTTAGTTGAGTTTTTAGCAATTGACTTTTATGCATTAGTAGAGCATGTTTTTCAGGATTTTGGAAAACCCTCCTACATAAATGTTATTCACCAAGGTTTTAATCAACTTGAAAAAAGAACAGTAAACACCTTCCAAAAAAGTATTGGTGAAAGTTTATTGCTTATTAAATCTGAAAATCCAAGTTCTTCAATTATAGAATTTCTTGAAAATCATCACTCTGACGTGGTGAGAAGATGGCCTTGCTACTATATAGGTCTAAACGAGGCCATGGGTTTAGAAAATCAATTCAAACAACTTGAAAAATTTGCCACAGATCATCATTTTGGAGTTAGAGAAGATGCATGGCTAGCTGTAAGAAATAACGTTATAAAAAATTTAGAGAACAGTATTTCTGTTTTAGGAACTTGGATAAAATCTGAAAAAGCTTATAAAAGAAGATTTGCTATTGAACTACTAAGACCTAGAGGTGTATGGTGTAAACACATCAACCAGCTTAAGGAAAATCCAGAAATGGTTTTACCCTATATAGAAAGCTTAAAAGATGAAACTGATAAATATGTGCAAGATAGTGTTGCCAATTGGCTGAATGACTTGAGTAAAAGCAAACCAGCTATTGTTTTAAATAGGCTTGAAAACTGGGATACTCAAAACAAAAACACCGCCTATATTTGTAAACGAGCGTTGAGAACAATAAAAAAAAACAACCATAAAGTTATTTAGTGTTATAATTTTATGGTTGCCTATACTACCTGTTTCAACTAGAATATTAATTACGCTTTCATTGGCGTAAAGATTTCTGCCATCATACATCTAGCACTTCCTCCACCGTTAGTTTCTATGCAAGATAAATCTGCACTTAAAATTTGGGTATACTTCTCAATTTGACTTATTTGATGTTGAGTTAATGCGTTTCTTGCACTTTTACTCATTACCAAAAAAGTAGCATCTGATTTAGCTGATTTGACTTGAAGCATGTTTCCTGCAAAATTTTGCATTTGAGCTTCAGTAATATCAATAATTTCCTTCCCATCATCTTTAAGATGCTGGAGAACGTTTTTACGCTCTTTTGCATCATCAATGGTAGCTGAACAAATAACGGCAAACTCCTCTCCTACGCACATCATTACGTTGGTATGATAAATAGGCAAGCGCTTTCCATTCACGTCTTGATTGGCTGTGAAAATTACAGGCATGTACTCAAAATCTTCACAGAATTCTATCAATAAATCTTCGTCTGCTCTTGGTGAAAGCGCGCAATAGGCTTTTCGATTAGTTCTGTCCAAAATCAAACTTCCAGTTCCTTCTAAGAAAACACCATCATCTTCAGCTTCTGTATAATCAAAAATTTGATTGAATTCAAAGCCTTTTTTTTCAAGTGCTAAAAACACTTCTTCCCTGCGCTCTCTTCTTCTATTCTCAGCAAACATTGGGTACAGAGCTACATTTCCATTTTCATGAAAAGAAATCCAATTGTTAGGAAATAATGCATCTGGAGTATTCAGTTTTGGGTCATCTTCAACCACATGAACCTCAACCCCAGCATTTCTAAGCTTTTCAACAAAAGCATCAAACTCTGCTTGGGCCTTTTTATTGGTTGTAGCATGCAATTCTTCAGTTGATTTCTGAAAAAAATTATTCACCGCTGTTTCTTCATTCATTCTAAAAGAAGCCGGGCGAATCATCAATATTTGGTCCGTAATCTGTTTCATATTATTCTCTTATTAAAGGTAATGTTGAACATCTCAACAAACCTTCTTGTTTGGCAATTTCTCTATAATTTACTTCTTCAACTTTTATTCCATGACTACGCAACCAAGCATTTAAGCGTTTAAAATGCTGATCAGAAATCACAACTTCTGGACTAATTGAAAAAATATTACTCGTCATATCATACATTTCTTGCGCATCAATTTCAAAAACATTGTCTGCACCAAACAAATCAACTAACCATTGGTACTCTTCTTCTTCCAGAAAACCATTTTTATGAATAATAGCTAAGTTATTGCCTACCGGTTGAAAACAACAATCTAAATGTAAGGCATTTTGTTTGGGGTCTGTATTGCTTTTTCTTAAATTAAAAGACTTAACCTGTTTATTTGGAAATGCTTTTTGAAGGGCCTCAACAGCCTTCATATTAGTTCTTGCTGTGATGTAATCTGAATAATCATCTCCTCTGTAAGTGCCCACCAATAAATAGTCTCCGTGAGGCATAACATCTCCTCCTTCTACGTGACAATCTTCTGGCAATTCAATTATTTTTGAAGAATGTATTTCATCAATTACTTCCTGTATAGCTTCAATTTCTTTTTCACGATCGGGAAGGATGTTGGCCTTAACAAAAACATCATCAATTACAAAACCAATATCTCTGGAAAAAATCTGGTTATAATCTTCAATCACTTGAGGTCGATATACTTTAACTTGGTGTTTTTTTAAAACTTTTGCCACAGCTTCCATTTCTTCTACCATATCAGCTTCTTTGGGATAGGTTCCCGCTTTTATGTGTAATGCAGATTTTGGATCGTAAGCATCTTCTAAACTAGGCTTACCTCCATTGGACTTTGCTGTGCCTAAAACAACAGCTTTTAAAGCATTGGTTTCATTGGTAACGTTCAATTTCATTAAGGGTGTTTTTTTTTTGCAAAAGTACAGCTTTTATTTAGTTTTTGAAACCTAAATAAGCTAAGGGATTTGGACAATTTTTTTGATAAAACAACAATTTATTTTGACTACAAACGCCGGGGTAATCCTGATTATTTTCATCCAATTCTAAAATCACTTGAAAATGTAAATGAGGCACATATCCTCCATTTTCTGAAGCTTCTCCTAACCTGCAAAATACGTTTCCTTTCTGCACATGACTAGTTTTTAGGTTTTGCTGAAGAGAGTCTTTACTTAGGTGACCATATAGCGTATAAAAATTTCTGTTTTCCAGCTGATGCTTTAAAATGATGGTTCCACCGTAATCCCCAACTCCTTCGTTATAGGCTGAAACCACAACTTCTGCTTCAAAAGGACAAATAATACCCGTGTTTGCTGGTGCCCAAAAATCAATGCCCAAATGAATATTTCTTATTTCATTTTCGGCGAAAAGCTGTTTCCCTTGGTAAAGGTTTCGTTTCTCTAAATATCCACCATAAAAAACTTTATTCGGATGTAATTTAGCTTGCTGTATGAAGTGATTTTGTAATTCACCTTCTACTGAAGCATCTAAATTCAATTGCTCCAAAGTTTCGGTTGAAAGATCTATAGCTTGGTAATTTTCTTCGTTTAAATAGCCTTCAATAATGGGAATAAATGACATACGTTGACAGTTTTAATATTTTTGCTTTGACTCCAAAAGCGACTAAAAGTTGAATCTGCTTATCGTTTGGCCTTCTGAAGAATGTATAGGGCGACTAAGGCAAAAACAAAGTTGGTGGACCAAACCGCAATAAATGGGTCTATGGTGGATTTTTCTGCTACTGTTACTGAAACTTTGTCTATAAACACAAAGCTGAAGCCAAGTGCCATTCCTATAGCTAAGTTCACACCCATACCTCCACGGCGTTTAATGGCGGAAACTGATACCGCAATCAACGTAAGTATAAAAGTAGAAAGCGGGATACTCCAACGACGGTAAACTTCAATCATATACCGATTAATATGCGGTGAACCTCTTCGCTTTTCTTGAGCTATAAATTCCTTTAATTCGTTATAATTCAAGGTTTCTGCAATGTAAGTTACTGGGGTTAATTCATCAAACTCAAAAGGTAAAATAGTGTCTAACTTATTTTGTTTAATCAAACTATCCTCACGTTCTGTGACTATTCGTTTTACGTAATTAGATAAAGAATACATGTTGATGGAGTCTGGATTGTATTGCAATCTTGAAGCCGATATTTTAAACTTCAATTCTTCTCCTTCAAAATGTTCTAAGGTAAAACTTGTAGCTGTTTTGCGCTCTGGACTAAAATTTCGCGCATAAATAATTTCATTATCATTTATTTGCCGGTACACATCCATAGGCTTTTCTACGGCATTGGCGCTTTTAAGGTAATTGAATTTAAACTCGTTGTAGCCTGCACTTGCAGAAGGAACTACGTACATAGAAAACCAAATTCCGAGTAAACAAACAATAGTTGCTCCATAAAAGTAGGGCCGTAAAAATCTAGTAAAAGAGACACCTGAACTTAAAAAAGCAACAATTTCTGTATTATTGGCCAATTTTGAAGTAAACCAAATCACCGATAAGAAAAGTAAAATTGGAAAAAGCAAGTTAGCAAAGTAGATGGTAAAATTTAGATAGTATTCTAAAGTTTCATCTAAAGGAGCTTCGTTAGCAATGATTTTATCTACCTTCTCAGAAAAGTCAATAATTATTCCAATAGGAACAAATAGAATTACCAACATGATAAAAGTTAGTAAATAACGCTTGAGTATGTACCAATCTAGAATTTTCAATTATAAACGATTTGCCATTTGTTTTACCATTTTGTCTTTCCAAGCTCTAAAGCTTCCTGTCAAAATCTGTTTTCGAGCTTCTCTTACTAACCACAAATAAAAGCCTAAATTGTGAATACTTGCAATTTGTTTTCCTAAAAGTTCGTTCACGGTAAACAAATGTCTTAAATAAGCTTTAGAATACGTAGTATCTACCCATGTAATTCCCATTTCATCAATGGGGCTAAAATCTTCTTTCCATTTAAGGTTTTTGATGTTTATGCTTCCATGAGCGGTAAACAACATTCCATTTCTAGCATTTCTAGTAGGCATTACACAATCAAACATATCTACTCCTAAAGCAATATTTTCTAGTAAATTAATAGGTGTTCCTACGCCCATCAAATAACGAGGTTTGTCTTCGGGTAAAATGTCTGTGACCACTTCGGTCATGGCGTACATTTCATGGTCGGGCTCACCTACAGAGAGACCTCCAATGGCATTTCCTTCAGCTTCTACAGAAGCAATATATTCTGCCGACTGCCTTCTTAAATCTTTGTAAGTACTTCCCTGAACAATGGGAAATAAAGTTTGCTTATAATCATAAATTTCTGGATTTTTATCCAATTGTTTAATACACCGTTCCAGCCAACGGTGAGTCATATGCATAGAACGTCTGGCATAATTATAATCGCAAGGGTAAGGCGTACATTCATCAAAAGCCATAATGATATCGGCTCCAATTTTCCGTTGAATGTCCATCACATTTTCAGGTGTAAATAGGTGGTAAGATCCGTCTATATGCGATTTAAATTTAACCCCTTCCTCATTGATTTTATTGTTGGCTGATAGCGAATACACTTGATACCCGCCAGAATCGGTAAGGATATTTCTATTCCAATTCATGAATTTATGCAAACCACCAGCTTTTTCTAGAACATCAGTTTGAGGTCTAAGGTACAAGTGGTAGGTGTTTCCTAGAATAATATCGGCATTAATGTCATTTTCCAATTCACGCTGATGCACACCTTTAACGGTAGCTACCGTGCCCACGGGCATAAAAATTGGGGTTTGTATTGTACCGTGATCGGTGGTTATTGTTCCTGCTCTTGCGCCAGAAAGTGGGTCTTTGGCTTTAATGTCAAATTTCATTCGTTTCTTTTTCTACAATAATAACATAACAATGGCATCTTCAAAATAAAAAAACATTGCTCATCAGATTTTAAATTTTTCAAATCGCTTGCAAAGATAGTTATTTTGAAATTGCTATTTTTTTTTAAATTAAGGGATAATTTAGTAAGGCACGAAAGAAAACATCAAATTAAATAAAAATACTTTTAAACTTAAAAATTTAACAGATTGATTGTACTCTATATTTTAATTAAAAAGCAAAACACCCTCCATATATGATTTCAATTAGCTTACCAAAATCACAAGAACCAGAACAATTAAGAGAGGTGTATTACTATTCAATACCAAAGTATTCCATTTTTTTATAGAGTGTTGAGCGTGTGATATTTAGTTCTTTAGCAGTTTTTGATTTGTTGTATCTGTTTTTAGTAAGCGCATCCATGATCATTCTTTTTTCTAGATTTTCACTTTCTGTTTTTAAATCTAATTTACTTTCATCTGCATTCATAAAAACACGATTATTAAAGTCAGGAAGATGTTCATAGTTAATCACCCCATCCTCTGTAAGTAAAACTCCTCTTTTGATGAAATTTTTTAATTCTCTTAAATTTCCTGGCCAAGTATATTTTCTAAAATCTTGAATCAAATCAATTTTAAGGCGTACATTTTTCTTTTTTAATTCCACACTAGACTCGTTAATAAAATGGTCAATAAAATCTACAAGATCTTCTTTTCTCTCACGAAGCGGACTTAACCGGATAGGAAATTCATTTAATCTAAAATATAAATCTTCCCTCAATCTGTTTTGTTCAATAGCGCTTTCAACAGGAACATTTACCGAGGTAATAAACCGAATGTTAAGGTTGATTTGAACTTGGTTGATCTCTATTTTTTTCTCTTGTATGACTCGGAGTATTTTTATTTGATTACTTGGCGAAAGGTTAATGATTTCATCAAAAAAAATAGTACCACCATTGGCTTTTTCAAAAAAACCAAGTTGATTACTGGATCTTACTTTATTAGAACCATGTGCACCAAAAAGCTTTCTGTCTATATTGTTTTCGGTAATTGAGCCACAATCAACCACTACAAAGGGTTTTCCAAAACGTTTGCTTTTGGAATGAATATACCGGGCAACATATTCTTTACCCGTACCACTTTCTCCATGTATAAAAACCGACATATCTGTGGGGGCTACTTTATCAATTAGCTCCCATGTAGCTTTCATTTTTTTATTTTTACTCTTAATGATGGTTTTAATTTGATCTGAACTAGCTAATACATGTTCTTGATTGGGTTGCTGAGATAATTCAATAGCTTTTTCAATAAGCGAAAGAAGCTCATGAGATTTTACCGGTTTAGAAACGTACTCGTAAGCTCCAATTTTGATGGATTGCACCGCTGTTCTTACATCAGAGTAATTAGTGATAAGTATAACAGGGAGTTGATGATAGTTTAGTTTAACTTTTTTCAAAAATTCAATTCCATCCATTCCTGGCAAGCGTAAATCCGTAACTATAAGGTCAGGTATATATTGATCTAAATTTTCAAAAGCGCTTTCAGCATCAACGAAAGAAATTACAAAATAACCTCGATCTTTAAGAAAGCTGGTCAATTTTTTATTAAAAAAAACATCGTCATCAATTAGGTAAATACTCTTCACTTACTTTTTTGAGTGAATATATTAAAAATGCAAGAAAGCCTCTTAGTAAAACTCTATTTTTAAATACAAAATTTTCAAAAATTCAAGTCACACTTTAAATTAGATGCTTTTATGTTTACAAACAGGACGAAGTGTATAATAATCATACAATTTAATAAATAAAGTTAATTATTTATTAAGTATGTCATGCTTAACTATCTTTTAAGCTTACTATTTTGATGTTCTTGTAGAACAATTATATTTTGCCAAAGATTTATAAAAAATATCCTTTGGACTACTCATTAATATATGAATTTATAAAATGAAATACCCATAATTAATTATAATTAAGACAGTAGAGTGATTACAGGTATCGTATCTGACAACTAAAAACAATAAAAAACAGATGAAATTATTATTATTGGTTATTGTAGGTCTTGTTATTTTTGTACTGAGTACGTTGAGTGGTGGTGGAGCTAGTTTATTATTAATGCCTTTAATCATTTTTGTTGCTGGAGCTAAGTCTGTAGCCCCTATCATGACTTTAGGAATAGCTATGAGCAGTAGTTCTAGGGTGTTTTTGTTTTTAAAAGATATTGACTGGAACTTATTTAAGTGGTTATTTCCTTCCACTATTGTAGGCTCAATTTTAGGGGCAAGGTTATTTGCTTCCTTGTCATCAGATTGGATTCAAGTAATTATTGGTGTTTTTTTAATCCTTACGGTTGTGCAGTTTTTCCAAAAACCAAAAGATTTAAAAGTAAGGAGAATTAAAACTTGGCATTTTGTACCCATAGGTTTTGGAATTTCTTTTTTATCGGCCTTAATAGGTGGTGTTGGACCATTGATGAATTCAGCTTATATGAATTATGGAATGACCAAGGAAGAATTAATTGGAACACGCTCAGCAAATGCTGTGGTTTTACACATATCAAAATTATTAAGTTATGCTTATTTTGGTTATATGACTGGAGAAGTATTAAAATTTGGAATTATATTGGGCTTGTCTGCTATTGTAGGAAATTATTTTGGAAAAAAACTCTTAGGTATGATTTCTGAGCTTTTTTTTAGAAAAATTGTTATTTCTACAATGGTGATTAGCGGAATACTCATGTTGCATAGACATAGAGAGTTCATTATAGATTGGATGAATTCTTTATAAAATTTAAAATTAATATTATGAAGTTAAGTATTACAGACAACGTACATTTAGTAGAGCCGGGCGATTTTGAAGCATCAGAGCACTGGTATCCAAGGGTCCTCAACTCCAATATACATCCTTTAGTTAGTCATTTTTTGTATTTGACCAACGAACAATATGTAGAAAGGTATTGTAGATTGAACCCTGAAGCCAATCCCAAGGCAATTATGCATATTCTAAATTATCAACCTAAATATTTTAAATGGTCTGGAACAGATATGATGCATATCACCAATCAGTTAGGGAATAAAAAGCTCACGGTAATTGAGACTAACTCTTGTCCCTCTGGACAAAAATCAATGCCCTTACTTAATTTAAACGTAGAAAAAGGGGGCTATAAACGATTAATTGAAGAGACTTTTCTGCCTGCCGTAAATGCACATAAAGAAGAAGGTAAATTAGCTGTAATTTACGATAAAAATCCAATGGAAAATGTAGGTTATGCTTCTACTTTAGCAGATGCATTTAAGGAAGATGTTTTGTTAGCCAAATTTGATAAAGATGACCCTGACCCACCGGCCAAATTCATTGATAAAAAGCTACATGTAAAGAATGAAGAAAATGAATGGGAGCCTATTCGCGCCGCCTTTAGGTATGTAACACAAGTCCCCTGGAATCGAATTCCATTAGGCTCTAAAACTTTGTTACTCAATCCTATTGAAGCCTGTTTGGCAGGCGGAAGAAACAAATCTGAAGCCTATATGGCATACCAAGAATTTAATCGAAAATTTAAGGAAGAAGGAATTGCTATAAACACACCTATGACTTATTTAGATGTGAGTTTAGAAGAAATCCCAAATTACTTTGAAAAGCTAGGCAAAAGCATGGTAATCAAGGTGCCAGACAGCAACGCAGGACAGGGTGTTTATACGGTAACTTCTTTAGAAGAGTTAAGTAAAACAATGCAAGAATTAGAGCAGAATTTGCCAGAAGATAAATACCTTATTCAGCAATTAATTTACAGTAATTATATTAAAGGTGCTTCAAAAAAAGATTCATGGTATCACGTTGGAACTATCCCAGATAAAAAGAATAGAAGTTATGCTTTTGACCTACGTTTGATGATGAGTTATACAGAAAACGGCATTAGACCTCTTGCCATTTACTCAAGAAGGGCTAGATTGCCACTAAATCAACCTTTGCCCAAAGGAGCGGATAGCTGGGAATTATACGGAACTAATTTATCGGTTAAACAAATGGAAGGTTGGACTTATGATGATGAGCGCTTAATGTTATATGATATTCGTAACTTTGCTAACATGGGTCTAGGAATTGATGAATTGATTTCTGGGTTTGTACAGTCTGCTATGGCTACTTACGCAATAGACCAAAACGCTATTAAAAAATTTGATAAATAAAAAAATATGGATTTAAAAGTTTTAATTGTTGAAGATGATGTTGTTTTTTGCAAATTATTGACCAAGTATTTAAAAAACAATGGTATACAAACAAAAGATGCACAAACGGCTGAAACCGCTAAGGCACTTTTAAAAGGAGAAAACTTTGATTTTATTGTAATTGACAATAAACTTCCAGATGAAGACGGAATAGAAGTTTTAGAATGGATGAGTCAAGAAAAAATCAGCATCAAAAAAATATTAATGAGCAGGTTTGAGGATGAAAAAATAATTCAAAGAGCCACCGATATTGGGGTAAAAAGATTTGTAAAAAAACCATTAAAACCAACTGCCCTTCTTGATTTATTACAAGAACTAGGTTAAACTTGTAATTAGTTTCTATGTTCAAACTCAAAGGAAAAACAATATGGCTTTTTACCATCATAGCCATAGGATTAGCTAGTGTAGGAGTCTATTTCTACACTAGCTTAACTTCTTTGAATAAAAAAGTAGAGGAAAGTATCTATCCTCAAAAAAGATCTAATTACCTAAAAGATATTACTCTAAACATCAACAAGCTTAATAATTTATACTTAGTTGATTCTATAAAGTTTTCTTCAAGAAAAGTAGATACCATTATCCATGATATTGAACGAAATTTAGATTCAATTAAAATTGAGTTTAGAAAATCTAACGCATTTGACGAACAAAAAATAGATACCATTCCCAAGCTTTTGCGTAAAATACAAGAGGAATACTTAGCCTTGGAAAAGGTGAAACAAAAGAGTCAATCCCGGTTCATTAATGACTTAGAAAGTTTGCTTAAAGAAGAATTGGCCCAACTTAACTTAAACAAAAAAGATTCGGTCACAATTGTAAAACAAATAACCTCTGAAATCTATGACCGTTCTATTGATAATGAAAGGTATTTTAAAGAGGTAAACGTTGATGAAGAAAAAGAAAAAAGCAGGGGATTTTTTCAGCGCCTATTTGGTTCTTCTGAGGCTGATGATTCTGGGGATGAAGAGGCTAAGAAAAGCGAAAATGACAGTTTGGAAAGAATAATGAATCGGGTAGAAAAAGATACCATTATTTCAACCCAAGTAGATACTTTACTCACGCAGTCTGCTCAAATGAGTGAGCCTCCAGCTGAGATGAAAATCATTTCTATCTTTGAGCGAATTCAACGGAGAAGAATAGATATATTAGAGAACCTAAAAGAACGGGAAAATCGAATCTTTCAAAAAAACTATGAAGTCAATAATTACATAGAAAATATTTTAAATGAAATCCTCTTTGAAGAAGTGAATTCTTTTAATGAATCAATTTATGAATTCACAAAAAAATCAAAAGCTTACTTGTGGAGAAGCGGAATTCTCATTCTTATTTTTTTGATTCTAGCCCTTATTTCAACGTACATTGTCATCAAAGACATTAACAAAAGTATTTACTATCAAAAGAAATTAGAAGAAAGCGAAAAAAGAGCTTTATTAGAAGCTGAAGAAAAACAAAAATTCCTTTCTACCATGAGCCATGAGTTAAGAACTCCACTCACTTCAATTATTGGCTATACCGATATGCTTAACCAAGATGAAGAGTATGTAAAAGCAATAAAAACAGCTTCTAATTACCTGTATCAAATGACTAATGAAATCTTAGATATGGCTAAGATTAAGGCAGGAATTATAGAAATTAAAAACGAAGCCTTTAACCTGAACGAAGTTTTTGAAATGATTGAAAGTAACTTTAAACCTTTAATCATTAATCAAGGTCTTGAACCTATATTTGAGCATCCTAAAACACCTGTATATGTGCTTGCAGATCAATATAGAATTCAGCAGATTGTTTATAATTTGGTACATAATGCCTTAAAATATACAGAAACTGGTTTTATAAAAGCGGGGTATACACATCAACTAAAAAATGAAGAAAAAGAAGTCTCCATCCAGATTGTTGTTGAGGACTCTGGTGTTGGGATGTCTGAGGAAGAACAAAAATCAATCTTTAAAGATTATCACCAAGCGGGTACACATAAAAATAAAATGAAAGGAACTGGCTTAGGAATGGGAATTGTTAAAAATTTAGTCAATAAGATAGGTGGTAATCTGAAGCTTGAAAGTCACGAAAATAAAGGTACAAAATTCACTATTGACTTTGTATTTCAAATAGCATCAGAAGCAGATGCTATAAAACAGAACAACCCAAGTTTAAAATTAGGAGCAAATTCGTTGGATGGTTACAAAATTTTTGTTGTTGATGATGATTTACTCATTACAAAACTTTACCAAGGAATTTTTAGGCAATTTGGTGCACGTATTGAGAGCAGTAATCACCCCAAAGAAGCTTTACAGCACCTGATAAAAAACAGCGATTATGACATGGTGATTTTTGATATGAAAATGCCGGGCATGACAGGAAGTGAACTCCTTGAAGAATTAGAAAAACAAAACGCAAGACCAAAAAACACAGTAATTTGTTCAGCCAATGTGTTGCTTTCAGAAAAAGACAAAGAAGACTTTAACAAATTTGATTATCAACTATTTAAGCCTTTAAAAAAGAAAGACATAGTAGATTTAGTTGCCCAAGTATTTAATTTGAATTCAAGTGCATCATCAACACCTACTAATCCTTCTAAAGAAGAAACTCATGCTTTAGATTTTTCCTACAGCTTAGAAGATTTAAAGGCATACACAGGAGATGACGAAGAAGCTTTAATTGAAATGCTCAAATTTTTATTGGATGAAAATGAAATTGAATTAAATCTTCTTGAAGAAGCACTACAAGATGAAGATTTAGAAGAAATAGCCAACCGAATTCACAAACTTTCTTCTAGATTTGCACAGCTTCAAATTGAAGCACCACATGATCCAAAAGAAATTGAACTAAACCTTAGAGATTCTAAAGTTGAAACCTTAAAACAGGCAACTAAAATTTATGAGTTTTGGAGGTATTGTAATTCAAATTTGATAAGTAAGTACTGCTAAAACAAGGAATCTTTTTAAATAAATATATTAGAACCGAAATCCAAAATTTACAATTAAGTTAGGAATCACACGGTTGTTGAAATCACTTCTGTAAAAATTATATGCTACACCAGCTCCTAAATCTAATAATATACCGTCTTTAGAAATAAGTTTTGTTCCTAAAGCAAACCCAATACCAAGATTATTACTTCTTTCTAGAATACTCATTCCTTCACCATTCATCAAACTTTGTTGGTGATTTTCAACCCTATTGTAACTTAAATAAGCTTCGTTATAAAATCCTCCTGCAGGTTTGTTTCCATAATATCTTCTATAGAATAGGGCTAAGTCAGTTTTTAAATCTATAAATTCATCAATAAAAGTATAGGTGAATCTCACCCCTGCACCTGATTTTTCATTGATTATACGTTCGTATGTCAAGTCTATAGCTCCAATGTAGGTGTAAACAGGGTTGTATAAAAAATCATTTTTCTTGTGTGCTTCTTTTTTTGAATTCTCAACAAAGGCGGAACTCTCATCTTGTGCAAAACTAGAAATGCAGACCATAGTGAAACTAAGGAGTAATAACCCAACTTTATTATGAAGAAAACGTGAAAGCATTATATTTACAATATTTTAATTTTTATTAGCATACTAATTTATGCCTCTTTATTTCTAATAACCAATACTTAATAGCTATAATTGTATTTACGTTTATTTCTACTTAATATATCCATAAATAAGTAGAACATTGGCCCATGAGACATCTCAAAATCATGATTACCTGTAGAATTTAACTGAAAAATATATCCCAGCTCTAGTCTTGTCCAATCCCAGAAACGATACCCAACCCCTACAAAATTTCGATTTTGAGAAAAGTAATTATCGCCATAATTAGGACCAAATTCTACGTGCATTTCTGAATACGTTGAAGTATATAATGTATTATTAGTATAAAAATAATCGGTATTTAAAGGTATTCTAACCCGCATTCTATAACGAACACGCCAATTGTGATTTGGCCCTTCGGGACGGTCTATACCTCTCCATCTTGATTCAAAGCGTAAACGATGCGTAAAATTAAACCTTCCTGCAAAGGCATAATTATTTATTTGAAGTGTTGAACGCACTTCTCTTTCATAATCACCGTCTAAAGCATCCTCAAACGAAAAACGTGGAGTGGAATTAAAATGCCCAATTGGGTTAAAACTTATTCTTGTCAATTTACTGTATTGATATGCAATCCACGGTCTAATACTCAAACGTAGAGGTCTATCCCAAAAATCACTTGAGTTTAGTTCGCTTTGTCTTCTGTAAACTACATCTAATTCCCAAGCCCATTTGGTATCTTCACCAAAAAAGTCTGAAATAGTATATTTGGTATACATGATTCGGTTTTCTCTGAAATCTGGTCCATCATCATCTTGCCCATGCATAACTGCAACGGCAAATAATATACTTACAAATAAGACAAAATATTTATTATTGTAACCCATAAATTCTTTCAATACGTTGTGGTACATTTTCTCTTCTAACAGCACGATCAATGCGCTGTACCTCTTCATCATTTTTCTTCACGAAATATTCTAAGCGCTCTTCTAAGGCTTTAAGTCTTTTTAAATAATTAAAAAACTCTTCGGTTTTATTGGTTTCCAAAAGACTATTTACATAGTGTACAAAAAGTACTTCTTTAGACTTTCGGTTAATGTTGGAATATATTCTTACTTCAGAATCTCTATAATCAAACGGATTATCTCTGTAAATGGTAAACAGCGAATCTGTTTTATGAATGAAATTATCAAAGCGTTTAAGCCTTGACTTATTGGCTATAATTTTTTCATTGACCTCAACTAAATCTTTTCCAAGTTTTAACTTTTCTTCAAATTCATCATTATTAATGTAATTTTTGGACAGATGACTTATAATGTTTTTATTGAAGGCTAAATAGATGTTTGTACTCAATTCTCTGTCTTCAAATTTGCCATCTAACTTTTTACCTTGAACATATAGACTATCTCTTTCTTTGCTTAAGTGCAAAATTTTATTATTTAAGGAATCTATTTTTTCTTCTTGAGCAAATTGTTTAAACTGCTTATTTGTTTCTTCAATGTTTTGAAAAGAGCTTTTGATTAGGGAATCTTGTAAGTGATTTATTTTTTTGAGTGGTTTTTCATTTTTCATCGCTTGTTCAAATGAAAAATCGATAGCTACCGAGTCTTTTTCTGAATCATAGGTAAAGTATTGGTAGTATTTCAGATTGATAGTATCTAGCACATTTTCTAAGTACAAGTCTCGATTAACGAAGTCAAAATAGCTCTCTTTTTCTAACCCTACAAGGCTATCTATGATAATTAGCTTCTCTAAAAAGGCTTTAGTTTCTGCATATTTTCTTGATAATTCTTTGCTTTTGTCTTTATTTAAAATTACGCTTGAGTTATTTACAAAAGTGTGGATTGAATCAAATGATTTTTCATTATTTTCAACCAATTCATCCATTAAAGACTGATTATTTTGGTTATAACTAATTTTAAATCTTCGAGTGAAATTAAATTGTAAGCTGTCCTTACTTAAATTTCCTAAGCGGTGAAATTTATTAAGTTCATCAACTGTGTTTTGAATTAATTGATTTCCTTTTGTTTGTGCTTCAAGTTGCTTTCTGCTCTTCACCCCTGAGTCATAGTTGATACCAAAGCCACGATTAGAAAACTCAAAATTAACACTGTCCGAAGATTTAATTTGTTCAATTTTATCTGTGGTTGTTTGGTACACAATAGAATCTTTTAATTCATCGTTTTTATAAGTGATTATACGAGTTAAAAAGCCATCGTAATAGCTTCTTACTTCTTTAACCTTATGATCATCTTTAGAAATGTATTGAATCACTAATTCACCATCTAAAAACCCTCCTTCATTAAAACTACCGTTTACTTTATTTTGGAGTTTATCACCGCTTATAAATTCAAAATCCCCAACAGGAATTCCTTCAGAAAAATTAATTGAAGTAATTTTTTCAACTTTCGTTACAATACTATCAACCTGTTTAATTTCAACAACCCATTCATTTTCTGGTATATTCTTAGTGTAAAAAAATTGAAAGTTAAGTTCTTCACCTTTTAGGTGATTATCTTGATTAACATTGTAATCATTTTCTGTATCTTTTTTGGAATTTTCTTTAAAAGTGATCTCTCCTAAAATTATTTTGAAATCTTGAATCTTGAACAGCCATTCACCTTCTTTTTTACTGTCTTTATAATTTCCAGAGATGTACAGTCTGTTTAAATCAAATTTTTGTTCCGTAAAATCGGTTTTAAAGCTGTAATTTCCATGCAATTGCAAAGAGTCTTTATCATGTTCTTTTTCAGATGTAAAGAAAACTTCTTTGCCTTCATATTGATCAAAAATCACCGTATCTCTCTGAACCTTAATTAAACTGTCTAATTTTTTGGATGGCTTTTCTTGTGCACTTGTAAAGATAAAAAAGCCTAAAGCTAAAATAAGTATGTAGTACTTCATAATCATTATTTGCGTAAAAATCGAAATGGAAATGTCCCAAACGTTAGGTGAAGTTGATGAATCATCCCTTGTTCATTAGGGTCTAAATTAATCACATTGATTGTAGAACCTATTCTAAAATAGTAGTTTTCTCTTTCAATACTTAAACCAAAAAATAAGCCTGCATCAAAACGGCTAAATTTGTCGGGTTGATAATTAAAAATATCTGGACTTGCTTGTTCAAAAGCATTATATTCTCTAGACATGGTTGCATTTAGCAAATAACTAAACTGAAAGCCAAGTAAAAATCGAAAATCAAATTCTCTGATTTCTGGAATTTCATAAGAAACAAAAACAGGAACCTCTAAACGATATAAGCTAAAATCAATATCTGCACTTCTTTGCCTAAAATTGGTGTTATTAAAGTGCAAACCATAATTAATAAACAAATTCATTCCTGGAGATTGATAATGTTCAATTCCAAAATGACTACCGTAACCGTAAGTGGTTTCTGAATTGTTTTTGTTGAAATAAAGACCTCCATTATTCAAACCTGCTACGATTAAAAAATCATCCAAATAAAAAGGTAAATCTTCAAATTTTGACGAATTTTCTGCTTCTTGTGAGAAAACTGTTGCTATAACAAAATACAGAATACATACAGTTTTGTATTTTAACATACTTTAAATTTTCAAGTTTTTTCTCAAAAATAGGCTAGAAAAAAAAGATAATATGGCCTATAAAAAACTAATATATGGGCATTAATCAATTTTATAAAAGCATTAACTCTAGGCTCTTTGTGCACTGATCAAAACTATACAGTTAATAAACAAACTGTATAATATTTAGGCATTTTGATTAAAAATATTATATTTGCGACTTGTCAAAAAATATTGATAATCAAAACGATGACAAAAAAAATTGCAATTTGCGTTTCTCTTCTTTTTACAGGGCTAAGCTTTGGTCAAGAATTTAGCTATGGAGCCAAGTTTGGTGCAGTAGTATCAGATTTAATCACTGACCGAAGTGGCATGAATGTGAGAACCACTGTTCAAGTGGGTGGAGAAGCAGAATGGCGCTGGAACAACTTATCTTTTCAGCCTGAATTAATGTACTCAAGACAAGGAGAAGTAGAAAGAGGGGTAACTCAGGATGGTGCAAGGATTGACAATACGTTAAAACTAGATTACATGATTATGCCCCTAATGGGAAAGTACTACTTTAATGAAGGCTTTTATGCAGAAGCTGGACCTCAAGTTGGATATTTACTTTTAGCCAACTATAGGCGCCAGGAAGGTAGCTTAAGGGAAGTTACTAACGTAAGAGGCAATTACAGTAATTTTGATTTGTCAGGCAATATTGGTTTAGGATACCTTACCGACTGGGGCTTTAGTGTTGGTCTGCGTTATTCCATGGGCTTTTTTAATATTTTAGAAGTTCCAACAGAAAACACAACATCGCAAAGAAACTCAGTCTATCAGTTTTATATGGGAATGAGGTTTTAGTTTCTATTGGCAGTTAATAACTACCTTTGCAAAAAAAATAAAATGAGCAAAAATCAAAACAAAAACAGCAAAAAACCTAGATTTAGTAAGAAGGAAGTAGCACAATCCAAAGTGGACCAACAACTGAAGAATCCAGAGGCTGGTATGCGTTTAAATAAATACATCTCTAATGCTGGAATTTGCTCCAGAAGAGATGCAGATATTTATATTCAAGCTGGAAGTGTTACTGTGAATGGAAAAGCAGTTACAGAATTAGGATATAAAGTAAAATTAAACGATGACGTTCGTTTTGACGGGAGAAGAATTAGCCCAGAACCAAAAGCTTACGTACTACTTAACAAGCCCAAAGGCTTTTTTGTAACGGGAAGTTACGAGCAAAACAATAAAACGGTAATGGATTTAGTGGCCAGTGCTTCCAAGTCAAGAATTTCACCCATCGGAAAACTAGAAACCAGCGCCACTGGATTGGTCTTATTTACCAATGATGGTACTTTGGCTAAAAAACTAACAGGTCATAAAAAAGGGGTAAGGCAGTTGTATCAATTAGAGTTAGATAAGCAAGTTAATGAGGAGCATTTAGAAGAGATTAAAAAAGGCCCTTTTATTGAGGGGAAAAAAGTAATTATTGAAGATGCTGCTTTTGTAGAAAACAAACCTCATCATATTTTAGGCATTGAATTAAAAAGCCAGCGCAGCCATATTGTACAACGAATTTTCAAAAAATTTGGCTACGAAATTATCAAAATGGATCGTGTGGTCTATGCTAATTTAGACAAGAAAAACTTGCCTAGAGGTCATTACAGGCATCTAACAAAACAAGAAGTGATTAATTTAGGAATGGTTTAATAATATGACATATCCAGAAAATATTTGCCGTACAAAGTTGAAATGCTTAACGCTATTTTTTTTAAGCTTGTTAAGCTTTACCAGCGTTGCTCAAAAACAAAACATTGAAAATTATCAATTAAATGATAGTATAGTTGGTGAATTAGAATTTGATTACAAAATTAAATCTAGAGATACTATTTTTGATGGCGAATATAAGTTTATCTCTACAAAAGAAAATGGACGTGAGGATTTTAGATTTTTATCCATCAAATATCTTGGGAATTTTAAAGATGACTTGAAAGACGGTGAGTGGATTTTTAGTAGAAAGAAAATGAACACAAGTGAGGCGTTTACCGTTGATAATTACACCGTCAATTATTTAACATCGGGAACAGAAGATCAAATAAAAGCAGAATTTGAAAAGGGTTTAGCAAATGGTAAATGGACTTATTTAAAACAAGATTTTGTAAACTCTAAACCTAAAGATACACTTTTTAAGGCGACCATTAACCTGAAAGATGCTCTAATGAATGGTAAAGTTGACGCAAAAGCAGATAAAATAAGCTTAAATGGCAATTTTAATGATAAAGGGCATTTACACGGTGAATGGGAAATCATACATCAAGTTGGTGAGGAACGCTTAAAAGAAATCAAGGTATTTAATGATGGAGTCTTTAAACGCAATTATTTTTTAATAGACGATAAGGAAATTGACATTGAATATACTGGTTTTGACACTAGCGTAGATGATGATGAAGATAACTGGATAGAAATTAATATTGATGAAAATTATTTTGATATTTTTGAATTAACTAATATTGGTGTAAGTGATGATATCAGTTTTGTTAACACTAGTGAAATCAGTAAGATTTTAATTAAGGGCAACCAATTTATACAAAATACTATACTCAATTTTGGTTATTATAAAAAAATGAATATTTGGAAAAGTGTTCGTGGAAATGAGGTGATAAATTTTGGAAAATTCAAGGTAAGAAAATTTGAATACACAAAAGACGAAAAAAAACAGATCTCTAAAAGCCAAGATTATTTAGTCTTAATTAAAGAGAGTCTCAAAGATTTTGAAGAAAATTCAAAAGTTACACTTGGCAAGCCAGCTTATGAGGGTTTAAATAAAATAGAGC
Source organism: Flavobacteriaceae bacterium (assembly GCA_022565635.1). Taxonomy (GTDB): domain Bacteria; phylum Bacteroidota; class Bacteroidia; order Flavobacteriales; family Flavobacteriaceae; genus Psychroflexus. The sequence continues at coordinate 54,495 of JAIUMH010000003.1, forward strand.
GTGTATTCAAAGAATATGAAAAAAATCTTGATGCTTTAGAATTAATTGTTGAAACCATCAATAACAAAGCTTTTGAATACGTAGTAAGGGAAGATCTTTTTCCAAATTTTGCACCTAACATCAGTTTCCCTAACCAAATGAGTTATAGTTTTCAAGATGAAGATATTGCTTATGAACATAATTTTCCGTCTACGCTCCGGCCTAAAGAATACAATATAGAGAAATCTGTACAATTGCTGAAGGAAATTGCTGATGATATTAGTAAACTTAATGATGAACTTGAAAATGTCATTAATCGTATGGAAAAAGAAGAGTCTTTGGCAGAGGATGAAGAAAGACTTGTTCAGTTGAAAAATGAAATCATTAAAAAATTTGATAAATCAAACGATGTTAGTGATTTTAACCAATTTCACGAAGATTTAGGAGGTCAAATAATCAAGTTTGTAGAGGATAGATTTAATGACTATGGAAGATTACAAGTAGACGAAAAAAAGGAAGAAATAGATTATTACTTAGATTGTTTTGAGGATATTTCAAAATTATGGAATCGCTTAGATGAGTTCAAAGACGAAATAGACCGTATTGATGAAGAATATACGCGTACAGTCTTTAACCCGTTTATGATGACAGACATTAGTGAACGTGTAAAGGAAAGGGTTTATGACGCGTTTGAAGAGGTTGTTTTACCTCATGTAATGTCTAATCTAAAAAAACAAACTGATTGTGGCAACATTCAAGAAAAGACAAAAAACCTCGATATCATTTATAAACGCATGATAGACATAAGAAAAGAAGACACTAAAGAGGAAGAGAAAGACTTAAGAAGAGAGAAAAACATAGACAAAATTCTTTCTATTTTAAAAATTGAATTGAACTAAGTTTTATGAAGTATAGAATTTTTGTAAGCATAATCTTTTGTTTCATATTTTA
>JAIUMH010000004.1 GCA_022565635.1 Flavobacteriaceae bacterium
GAAAAAAATCTTTCCCGAAACGGTCGGGACAGGCTATTTTCTTTTACAGTAATTTAAAATAATAACTGGTATAAATTAGAAAAGCAGGCTTTTGTATCATCATAATTTTGCCAAATATAAAGCTACATCAAACATAAAATTGTTACTTTGCATTATAATCGTTTCTTATGCGCATAAAAGATTTAATAGAGCAAAAGCACGTAACTTTTCAGCTGGAGGATGAGGTAGGTAAGTTACACGCATTTGCTATTGAAAATTTTCAAAAAAACTTACCAATTTTTGATCACCAAAAGTTTTTAGGATGTATTGCTATGGATGATTTGGAAGGAATTTCATTTACCAATCAACTTAAGGAACATGCTTATTTAATTCGGAAGTTTTCAGTTTCTTCAGAGGCTTCAGATTTATCCCTTTTAACAAGCTTTACCTTGCATCAATCTGATGTTTTGCCTGTTTTAGATGAAGAAAAATTTGTTGGCTTGGTGTATTTAGACGACTTTTTGTCTAGTTTTAGTGATGTGCCTTTTCTTAATTTTAGAGGCGAAGAAATACGATTGAAAAAAAAGCGAATTGATTTTACTTATTCAGAACTTGCCCAAATAATTGAAAGTCAAAATGCTAAACTATTAGGCGTATATACTTCAAAGGTTGATCATGAATATATTGAACTTTCTTTACGCGTTGATCACAATGGTTTAAATGAAATGCTTCAGAGCTTGAGAAGATATGATTACGAAGTACTTTCTTATCATGAAAACGACCAGCATTCAGAGAATTTAAAAGAAAATTCAGCCTATTTTGATAAGTTTTTAAATATTTAAGCAATGAAAGTAGCTGTTTTTGGTCAGTTTTTTTATCCTGATTCAGGAAAATACGTACAACAACTCTTGTCGGTTCTTAAAAACGAATCAATTCAAGTATATATTGAGTCTCAGTATTATCATCTGTTGCTTGATAAGCATATTCTTAATGAGGCTAATAATTACAAAACCTTTACCGCATTAGATAAGAGCTTTGATTTGTTTTTTTCTTTAGGAGGAGATGGCACAATATTGTCTGCGGTAGACTTCGTTAAACAATTAGAAATTCCAATTGTAGGCATCAATACAGGGCGTTTGGGTTTCTTGGCAAGTATTCATAAAGAGGAAATTCAACCCGCTATAGATGAGATACTCTCTCAAAACTACAGCATTACAAAAAGAAGTTTGTTAGAAGTACAAACCAATGCGTCAAACTTTCCAGAAAAGTGTTTTGCCTTAAATGAAATGGCTATTTCTAGAAGAAATACAACTGCAATGATTACGGTAGAAACATGGTTAAATAAAGAGTATTTAAATGCTTATTGGTCTGATGGTATTATACTTTCAACCCCAACCGGGTCTACGGGGTATTCTTTAAGTTGTGGCGGACCCATTATCACACCAGAAAGCAACTCGCTTGTTTTAACCCCAATAGCACCTCATAATTTAAATGCACGTCCGTTGGTGTTTCCAGACCAGCACTCAACCCGATTTAAAGTAAGTACAAGAGAAAAAGATTTTTTGGTCTCTGTAGATTCAAAGGTTTTTACTGTTCCAGCAAATACAGAAGTTTGGGTGAGTAAGGCTGATTTTTCAATTCATTTAGTTAGCTTAAAGTCTGATAGCTTTTTGCAAACTTTGAGGAAAAAACTTTTATGGGGTGAAGATAGTAGAAATTTCAAAAGTCAGAATTAAGCATTGATCAACACTATTAAACTTTCCATTTATCCAAGTTTTTACTCACATCACTTGGTTAGAACTAAAGAAAGGCATTTATCTATTCATTAGCCCTGATTTTTGTTGAGATTAAACTTCCTCCGCATAAAAAAAACGCCTTATAGTAGATTTTTTTAATGGATTTTAAGCTTGTGCTTATAATCAAGCTTAGGTTATAAAATAAACTTTAGTTGTGTTCGTTCTTAAATGGGCTGTTGAGGTTTACTTCAGCTTACCATGTATTAGTAAAAATGATTAAGAATTTAAATGATGGAATGCCTAGTTTAAATATTCATTCAATTTTAAACAAAAAAAGAATAAGGCAATCTATAATTATTATATTTGCACACTTTTAAAATTTATGAAATACAAGTTATTAGCATTATTGGGGCTTATGACATTTAGCTTTGTTCAATCACAAACTTACGAGGTAGGTTTAATGATTGGTGGAACAAACTTTTCTGGAGATGTGGGTTCAAATTCCTTTATGAATCCACAAGATTACTTACATAGAAGCAAAGGAAGTTTAGGAGCTATTTTTAAATGGAACAGAAGTACAAGACATGCATTTCGATTTTCTTATATGCGTTTAAGGACTTTTGATGACGATTTGCGTTCTGATAGTAATGCAAAAATTTCTCGTGGATACAGGTTCAATACAGATATAGATGAATTTTCGGTGGGGATTGAGTATTTGTTTTGGGATTGGGATCCGCACAATCATAAATCAGAAATTGTTCCTTATTTATACACCGGGCCAACATTTTTCTTGAGTCATCATCACTTTGTGAGCAACGGTCAGCTTAGAAGAGGAGATAGAAACAATAACTTTGCAATTCCTATGGTTTTTGGAATTAAAATGAATTTTGGAGATCACTTTGTAGTGGCCGGAGAGTTTGGCGCTAGGTACACATTTACTGATAATTTGGACGGAAGTGCTCCAAATGAAATAGGAAACAACAATTTCCCAGAATTTGGTAATGCTAATACAAATGATTGGTATATGTTTGCAGGTCTTGTGTTAACCTATTCTTTTGGTAGGAAACCTTGTTATTGTAATTTTTAATGGAAAAGAAATTAAATCAAGATAAAATCCCAGCTCATATTGCCATAATTATGGATGGCAATGGTCGTTGGGCAAAAAAGCAAGGATTACTTCGGGTGGCTGGACATGAAAAAGGCACCAAGTCCGTAAGAGAAGCTGTTGAATATTGCGCTGAAGTTGGTGTTAAAAACCTAACTCTTTTTGCGTTTTCAACAGAAAATTGGAATCGCCCAAAATTTGAAGTAAAAACGCTGATGAAGTTGTTGGTTAGCTCACTTAAAAAAGAGTTACCTACACTTCAAAAAAATAATATTCGGTTAAATTCTGTTGGCAACTTAGATACTTTGCCAGAAAAAGCTAGATTAGAATTAGAAGAAGTAATTGACAAAACAACAACAAATACTCATATGACGCTTACTTTAGCTCTTAGCTATGGGTCTAGAGAAGAGATTAAATGCATGGTTCAAAGCATCAGTAAAAAAGTGAAAGATGGTGAAATTCAACCTGAAGAGATTACTGATCAGTTAATTAATCAACATCTTTATACTTTTGATATGCCTGATGTTGATTTGTTGATAAGAACAAGTGGAGAGCAACGAATTAGTAATTTTTTGCTTTGGCAAATAGCTTACGCAGAACTATACTTTTGTGATGTTTTGTGGCCAGACTTTAGAAAAAAGCACTTATTTGATGCAATTTATAATTACCAAAAAAGAGAACGAAGATTTGGAAAAACAAGTGAACAACTTTAATTATATAATGCCTACAAAATTCACCTTTATTGTAGTATTTCTACTTCTTGGTCTTACTGTGTTTGGACAAGATAGAGGTATAGGAGATGCACCAAAATATAAATTAGGAAAAATTAATGTAACGGGTTCTACCACCTACAACGAAACCACAGTTATTGCATTTACAGGCCTAAAAAAAGGAGAAGAAATTTATCTTCCAGGAGAAAGATTAAGTCAGGTAATTAATAAACTTTGGGATTTAGGCTTGTTTAGTGATGTTAATTTTTACATTGCTAATATTCAAGACAATACGGTAGATTTAGAATTGGAAATCAACGAAGTGCCTAAACTTAATGAGGTCAAGATTAGAGGGCTTAAAAAACGTAAACAAGAAGAGCTTCAAAAAGAATTAAAACTTAAAAAAGGAACAAAACTTACGGAAAGCTTTTTGGCAAACACCAAAAACGCCATTAAAAATAAATACAGAAAAAAAGGTTTTCTTAACGTAGAACCCATAATTTCTACAAGAGAAGTTAGAGACACTTTAGACAATGTACTTGGCGAAGACATGGTAATCAATATTAAAAAAGGAGAGAAAGTAAAAGTATCTTCAATTGAAGTCCAAGGTAATGAAGCTTTTTCTGATCGAAAGATTAGGAAGTTTATGAAAAATACAAAACAAAAAAACTTCTTTAGAATATTTAAACGTTCTAAATTTATTCCTGAAGATTTTAAAGAAGATAAGGCTAGAGTTGTTGAAAAACTGAAAGAAAATGGATACAGAGATGCAAGAATAGTTTCAGACACTATGTTTCCAACTTCAGACAAAACAGTTGAAGTTCAATTGGAATTAAATGAAGGAAATCAATATTATTTTGGTGAAATTTCATTTTTAGGAAACAGTGTGTATTCTGATGAAGAGCTGTCACGGTTGTTAGCTATACGAAAAGGTGATCCTTATAATGGACCATTGATGGATGAAAAAATTACTGGAGGGCCTAAACAAAAAGAAAATATTACTGATTTATACCAAGATAACGGATATCTTTTCTCTCGTGTTATTCCTGTTGAAACGAAAGTGTATAATGACACCATTGATTTTGAAATTAGAATTAACGAAGGGAAAATAGCTTATTTTAATAATGTTACAGTAAAAGGGAATGACCGAACGCATGATCACGTTGCTTACAGAAACGTAAGGACATTTCCTGGGGAGCAGTATAGTAAGCAAGCTATTATGAGAACAGCAAGAGAACTTTCTCAGTTAGGGTTTTTTAATCCTGAAGGAATTAGACCTGATCTTAAAAATGTTGATCCTGCCTCAGGAACAGTTGATGTAGAATTTGAAGTAGAAGAGCAAGGAGCCAGCCAAATCCAATTACAAGGTGGATATGGTGGAGGTGGATTTATAGGTACACTTGGGTTGAGTTTCAATAACTTCTCACTGCGTGGTATTGGAGATAAAGATGCCTGGAAACCATTGCCCATGGGAGACGGTCAGCAACTTTCTTTAAGAGCTCAAGCCAGTATTGCTTTTAGAAACTACAGTCTTACTTTTGTTGAGCCTTGGTTAGGAGGAAGAAAACCCGTGCAACTTTCGGTATCTCTATCGCAAACGCAACAATTTTTATTTGACCCCTTTACTAGACGTGCAGATAATAGCCGAAGGTTCTCTATAACAGGAATTAATGTAGGTTTAGGTAAACAATTAAGAATACCTGATGAATACTTCTTTTTGTCTGCAAATGTAGGATTTCAGCACTTCAACTTAAGCAATTATAATGTTGGTTTATTTAGATTTCCTAATGGACATTCTAATAACTTGTCATTTACATTTGCCTTAAGAAGAGATAATACGTGTTGTAATCCTGTATTCCCAAAATCAGGATCACGTTTTAATATATCTGCCAAATTAACTCCTCCTTATTCTCTATTTAACGGAGTAGATTATAAAGCTTTGAGTGAAGAACGAATGGTAGCTTTAGAAGAAAATGATGACGATGCTCTGGCTAGAATTGACCAACAGCGTTTTGATTGGTTAGAATTTTATAAAGTGAAATTTCAAGGCGAGTGGTTCAATAAAATTGCAGGAGATTTAATTCTGCGGAAAAACATTGAATTTGGATTTTTAGGAGCCTATAATAATGACCGAGGAATTCCTCCTTTTGAACGCTTCTTTGTTGGGGGTGATGGTTTAGCTGGTTTTGCTATGGATGGTAGAGAGATCATTGCTTTGCGGGGTTATCCCAACCAGTCTATTATTCCAAGAAGAAGAACTGAAATTACTCAAGAAAGTTTTAATGATGGAGCCACTATCTATAATAAGTTTACCTTAGAGTTAAGGTACCCAATTACACTTAATCCTAGTGCATCCATCTTTGGTTTAACGTTCTTTGAAGCAGGTAGTGCATTTGATTCTTTTGATAATTATTCACCCTTTGATTTAAGTAGATCTGCTGGTGCAGGTTTAAGGATATTTATGCCGCAATTTGGTTTGCTTGGTATTGACTTTGGATACGGTTTTGATCCTATTCCTGGAAGTAATACAGGAGCTAATGGATGGGAAACTCACTTTATTATTGGTCAACAATTTTAGTTTGGCATGATTTTTAATACTATTATGATAAGTAATAAAAAATTAAGCATCTTATTTGTTTTTTGTTTAATTAATTTAACTTTACAAGCGCAAAGAGGCTTGAGAATTGGATACGTAGATATGGAATATATCATGGAGAATGTTCCTGAATTCCAACAATCTATGAATATGGTTGATATGAAGGCTCAAAAATGGTCTTCAGATTTGGCTAAGAAAAAAGCAGAAATTGAGAAGTTAAAGGAGGAATTAGATAACGAAAGACCACTTTTAACACCTGAATTAATTGAAGAAAAAGAGGAAGAAATTGAATATTTAACAGAGAAAATGTTTGAATTTCAAGATGAAAAGTTTGGTGTTGGTGGGGAGTTAATGACTCAAAAAAGACAAATTATTATTCCTATTCAAGATCAAGTGTTTAATGCAGTTCAAGAAATTGGAGAAAATAGAGGCTATGACTTTATCTTTGAAAATTCTGCTGAAGCATTATTGCTTTTCTCTGCTAGAAGACATGATTTGAGTGAAATTGTTTTGAAATTGATTAAGCGTAATGCCAAACAAGATCAACTGCAAGGAAAAGATGAAGAAGACGAAATGTTTGGTGGAGAATATAAATCTGTAAAAGATGCTGAAGCAGACGAGCAAAAAAAGAAAGAAGCAGAAGAGAAAATAGCCCAACGAGAGCGTGAAAGAGAACAGCAATTAGATGAAAGAGCTAGAGTAAGAGATTCTATAAAAGCTGAAAGAGAAGCTAAGTTTCAAAAACGTAGAGAAGAAATAGAGAAAAAAAGAGTAGAACAACAAAGAAAAAGAGACTCAATTAGAGAATTACGAGAAAATAACTAATATACATAACTATTAAATCAACAAAAATGAACAGAATTAAATTATTTAGCATAGCTTTCCTTTTGTTTATTGGAGCTAGTAACCTGATGAATGCGCAATCTAAAATAGCGCACGTTGACTCGCAAGAGTTAATTGAAACAATGGACGCCTACAAACAAGCCCAAAATGAGCTTGAGAAAATTGAAAAAAGCTATCGCGATCAAATTGATGATATGATGAAAGAAGCGCAAAAAACAAGTGAGCGCTACCAAGCTGAAGCAGACACTAAAACCGAAGAAGAAAATCAGCGTAGAATGATGAAACTTCAGGAAATGCAACAAAGTATTTCTGAGTTTAGTCAAGATGCACAACAAGACCTTCAGAAGAAAAGAGAAAGCTTGTTAAGACCTGTACTTGAAAAAGCCAGAGAGGTAATTCAAGAAGTAGCTAGAGAAAAAGGCTACGATTATGTTCTTGATTCTTCCGTTGGAAGTGGAGTGCTTATGGCTGATGGTACAGACCTAATTAACGATGTAAAGGCGGCATTGAACAAAAAATAATTTTGCAATAAACCAATGAAAAGCTGTTCAAATGTTTAAATTTGAACAGCTTTTTTTATTCTATACTTTTTTGGAAAATTCTATTGGCATATTTGATTCAGGACTGGGCGGAACTTCAATTTTTAAGGAGGTGCACGAGCTATTGCCTAATGAAAATATTATTTATTTAGCTGACAGTAAAAATGCTCCTTATGGTGAAAAATCACCCCAAGAAATCATTGATTTAAGTTTAAAGAATACGAAGCTTCTTCTTCAAAAGAAATGTAAGCTTATTATAGTGGCTTGTAATACAGCTACAACCAATGCAATTCATATCCTTAGACAAAAGCACTCCATTCCATTTATAGGTATTGAGCCTGCCATAAAACCAGCCACTCTTCAAACTAAAAATAACAAAATTGGAATTTTAGCTACCAAAGGAACTTTATCTAGTCAACTTTTTTCAAAAACTTTTAAAAAATACGTTAATGAAAGCATTCAGGTCACTGAGATTGAAGGTAAAAAATTAGTTGAAGCCGTAGAAAGTGACTTGCTTAACTCTACAAGCTTTAAATCTTATTTTTTCCAACATATAGCAGCATTTAAGAAACAAAATATTGACTCTTTAGTTTTGGGTTGTACGCATTATCCTTATTTAATTCCATTGATTAATGAGTTTTTGCCAGAGGTGCAAATCATAGATTCTGGTTTTGCAGTTGCCCAACAAACCAAACGGGTGCTAAAACAAAATCAGTTGCTTAACCAAGTTCAGTCTTCACCTAAAATTCAATTTTACACCAACGCTCAAGTTGAAATTTTAAGTAGATTACTCAGTAAACACAATTCAGATTTTAAACAATATAAGGTAGATTATTTAGCTTTCTAAGTTGATAGCATCTTTTTAATATTCATAAATTAAGATTGCGTTTTCCTCTCCTTTTACAAGTATATTCAACTTTTGGTTAGCGTCTTTAAATAGATCTATCTTAGAGGAACCAAAAATCGGAAAACCTGAAAGAAGTTCTCCGTGTTCATTGAATACATAAACTTTATTGGCTTGTTGGTCCGTAACACTCACAAAAACATCTTCGCCAATTTCAAATATTTGGGGTTGTGTGTATAAGCCATAATCAAGTTTTTTTACTACTTCATTAATGTGTAACTCATTTTCAGAAATGGCAACCAAAATCTTATTCAATGCATTGATTTGATGAGCCGTATCAAATTTTGGATTGCTAATAGTAACATCACCCTTTTCATTTATTTGAACTAACTCCCCATTGCTTGTTGTTGAAGTAAACTGATCATCGTACAAGTACCATTCCTGATTTGAAAATTCTGAATCTGTAGTAAACTCTACACGTGGTGTTCCTGTTCTGTCTAAAATATGAAGCTGATTGTTTAATTCTTTCACCAAGATATAATCTTTATTACCAATTCTAAAATGCTTGGGTAGACTAGCAATATTGCTTTTGGTTGGCTTAAAATTAAAGCCAGAAATGTTTTTATTATTTCTATCTTTTAAATTAACTTTATTACCAAAAACGGTAAAAAATCGATATTTTCCTAAGTTGTCATAATCAAAAACAGCAGTTTTTTGAGTAGCAGACTCTTTCCATTTGTAAGGAAAGGGCTTTACCTCATTGCCTTTTCTATCAATTAAAAGGAGTTGAGAAGTTGTACTGACCAAAAGCTGAATTCGCGTATTTTTATAGATGTCAATCTCATCTATCTCTCCTAAAATTTGTTCCTCTAATTGTTTTGACCATAAAAGCTCACCATCCACATCTATTAGTTGCAAGTTGTACTTATCATCTTGTAGAACAATTTCCTTTTTACTTGTACGCCAATTGGTGAAATATTGAGGAGGAGACAAAATTTTGTTAGACAGTTTAATGCGTTTTTTTAAATAAGCTTTTTGTTGATTTGATGTGGTGCTAGGTTGTTGCGTTTCAAAATTTAAATACGCAAAATTCTCCTTCATATGTAGTTGAAAAATACTAACTTCAAATTGCTCAAAATTCAGTTCATTAGTTAATAGCTTTGCTTTTGGCTTCAAGTATTGACTTAAGTGCTGGCTTAAATTTTTATTTATACCCACAAAAAGAGCATGCTGTTTGTTGCTCATTGTACTTATTGTTTTTTGGTAGGCTTCTTTGTAACCTAAGCTGGTTTCATTTTGATAACTAATAATGATGTCTTCTAAATGATCTATGCTTTCAGATACAATAAAGTAATTGTCTAATTGAGTAAAATAAGTTGGGTGTGCAAAGGCAATAAGCGGTGTGTATATGCTAAAAACATTCGCCTTAAAGTCTGTCTTGTAGATTTTTTGGTTTCTAAAGTTTTTCTCTACCTCCTTATTTTTGTTGATTAAATTAAAAGTTTCTCGAGGGTTTTGTGATTGAAAAAATAAAGCATCATGATTTTTCCAATGTATTTTTCCAATTTCAACAACTTGCTCAAGAACAGGATACTCCTCCTCCTGAACCGCTAAACGCAATTGTTTTTTGTTTTTGAAATAATTTTTCAAATCATTAATTCCATAGGTTTCAACACCAATTGCACTCATTGGTACAAACCTAGCCATAGTTGTTTCAAAAGCTTTTTGGTTAGTAAGCAAATGTATTTTATGCTGACTTTCAGGTGTGAAAGGGTAAACCCCACTTAATCTGATTTGCTCTTCACTAAATTTTAAATCAAAAGCAGACCATCCAAATAAATTTTGAAAAATGGGAAACTTTTTTGGATGAAAACCTAATGCAACTAAATCAATTAAATGATCTGAATTAAAATATACAGAAGCTGAGTTGTTACTAACTGTTTTTCTGAGCTTGTTGAAATCTATTCCTTGTTCAATTCCGTAGGTGTAGTTTCTTATGCTGTTTTCAATAATTAGCTTAGATTCACTAAATATATTAAGGTTACTGAGTTGGGTATAATAAAGTTCATCTTCCAAATTTAGTTTGTAAATCTTTTTCTGTTCATAAATAACAGAATCCTGTATAGATGATTTTTCCAATTGAAAATGTGTGGTGTTCTTGTTTTCAATAAAAGTGAGAAAATAATTTTTGTTTCCTAATTGAGAAAAATTAAGCAAACCGCTTGAATTTGGAATATAATTTACCAGTCTATTAATTCTCTTTAAAAGCTCGTGTTGCTCTTGATTTACATCATTAAAAATCACGTTGTTTTGCATCACATCTCCCATTGCTGAAAAATCTGCACTCTCAATAATTAAGCTTGTTTTTTCTGGAACGTAATCAAAAGTATTTTGAATTTGCTCTTCAGAAACTTCATTACATGCCATACAAGTAATTAAAATAAGACTTAGTAAAATAATTTTTCTAATTAACATGACGGTAATTTTTTGCAAATTTAATTCAAACATCAATCTAATTTATAAAATTCAGTGTTTTTTCCAATTGATAGTATTTTCATGAGTCCAATCCTTGTGATTATGCGTCAACGAATTGCTTCCACGTATTTTTTGTAATGAAGTAGTTGATCCAATCAGAAATTTTACTGCAAGATTTCAGTTGAAATGAATATTTTGCCTTAGTATTCAACTTCTAACTTTTCTAAAACTACAAATTTAAACTTAACTGCTCTGGTAATAGTCTAAAACTTTTTCGATGGTAAGGAGTTACTCCAAACTCTTTGATGGCTTCTCTATGTTTTTTGGTTGGATAGCCTTTGTTATTAGCCCATTGATAAGCAGGGAATTCTAAATCAATTTTTTCCATAAACTCATCTCTAGCAGTTTTAGCTAAAATTGAAGCCGCTGCAATATTTAGGTATTTTCCATCTCCTTTAATAATGCATTTATGCGGAATGTTGTTAAAAGCATTAAACTTATTACCATCAACCGCAATAAATTCAGGCGTAGGTTGAAGCTGAGCAATACTTCTTTGCATAGCTTGTATAGAAGCCTGAAGAATATTTATTTTGTCTATTTCCTCCCAGCTTACGTGCGTAATTGCATAAGCTTTGGCCTCGTTTATAATGATATCTTTTAGCTCATTACGCTTTGTTAAACTTAATTTCTTTGAATCATCTAACCATTTGTTTTTAAAGTTTTTAGGAAGAATTACAGCCGCCGCAGTTACAGGGCCAGCTAAGCATCCTCTACCAGCCTCATCGGTGCCGCATTCAATTAGTTTATCTTGGTAAGTAAGTTGAAGCATGTAATTTTTTTTGTAAAGTTACTAAGCTATGTTATATAAAGCTAATCATTTTTGCATCACGCAATAAATATTTTTTAGTTCTTATTTAAATTGAAATTTTTATCCCTATGCTGTAACATTTTATTAAGAACTCCTACTAATGATGAAAACAAGATATAATGGTAGCAAAATTTCTTCAATTAGAGTGGAAGCAATTTTCACGCTCTTCCTACTTTGCTAAGAGTTTAGGAATAAAAATTTTAATGATTTTTTTATTTCTGTACTTTTCAGCTATAGCTGTAGTTATGGGTGGTGGGTTTTATTATATTGTAAAAGATGCTGTTCCAGAACAAGACCCTCTGGTGTTTTTGAGTTCTTATTTTATTTTTTGGATCTTAGCCGATTTGGCTATTCGATTTTTTTGGCAACAACTACCGGTAATGAATATCAAACCACTTATGATTTTGCCAATTCAAAAAAACAAGGTAGTGCATTACCTTTTAGGAAAAAGTATTTTTTCCTTCTTTAATCTGTATCCGCTTTTGTTTTTTGTGCCTTTGGCAGGCGTGTTAATTTACAATTCGTATGGTGTTTTAAGCGTGCTTGTTTGGCTAGTAAGTGTTTTAGTAATAAGCTTAAGTTTGAATTTTATTAATTTTATCATCAACAAAAACAATACTTACTTCTACAGTATTTTAGGTTTAATCGCCCTGGCATCCGTAGCCAATTATTATCAATTAATTGATTTTAATGCTGTATCAGCTAGTGTTTTTTATCCCCTATACGCACAACAATGGACGGTTATTTTGCCTGTTTTACTACTAATTTTAGTCTATACAATCAATTACACTTATGTTTTTAATCAATTTAGTTTAGATGGCGTGGTAGGAAAAAAGACCGCAAAAGTTGAAACTAAAGAACTTAATTTTTTAAATAGGTTTGGTGCCACTGCTCCCTTCTTGAAAAATGATTTTAGAATGGTATGGAGAAACGTGCGTCCTAAACAAGTTTTGTTTACCGCTGTTTTTTTCTTGTTTTATGGTTTGTTTTTCTTTACTCAAGATTTCTATGCGGATAAAGAATGGGTTACTGTTTTTGCAGGAATTTTTGTTACGGGAGGTTTCTTAATTACTTTTGGAGCGTATGTACCTTCTTGGGATAGCGAGTATTATAAATTAATGATGAGTCAAAATATTCCTTATAAACAATACTTAGAGTCCAAATGGCTTTTGATTTGTTCAGGTTGTATTATTGCCAGCGTTTTAAGCATTCCTTACATTTATTTTGGTACAAAAATTTACGCTATCATCTTAGCAGGTGCTATTTTTAATATCGGAATGAATTCTTTTATCACCTTATACGGTGGAGCTTTAAATAGGGTTCCTATACAATTAAATGTAAAGGCAAAAGCATTTGAAAATACGCAAGGTTTTAATTTAACCCAGTTTTTAATAGGATTGCCCAAAATGCTTCTACCTATAATTGTATTTTTAATTCCTTATTACTTTTTTGGTTTGAAAGCGGGTTTAATTGGGCTTGCAGGAACAGGAATTTTGGGAATTTTACTTAAAAACCCAATAATGAAGTTGATAGAAAAAACTTACCAAAAAGGAAAATATAAAACGATAGCCGCTTTTTCTGAAAAATAAAAAACAATACTTATGATTACCATTGAAAACATTAGCAAATCCTATAAAGATGTTCAGGTTTTAAACATTCCAGAACTCCGCATCCCTAAAGGTCAAAGTTTTGGGCTAGTTGGGAATAATGGTGCAGGAAAAACTACTTTATTCTCTCTTTTATTAGATTTAATTGAACCCACTTCTGGCCAAATTACCAATAATGAAGTCCCTGTTCATAAAAGTGAGGATTGGAAACCATGGACTTCTGCTTTTATTGATGAATCTTTTTTAATTGGCTACCTCACTGCTGAAGAGTATTTTTATTTTATTGGCGATTTAAGAGGGGTGAGTAAAACTGAAGTCGATAAATTTTTGGTTCCTTTTGAAGAGTTTTTTCATGGGGAGATTTTAAATCAAAAGAAATATTTACGCGATTTATCTAAGGGAAATCAAAAGAAAGCAGGTATTGTTGCCGCTCTTATAGGAAAACCAGAAGTAATTATTTTAGATGAACCCTTCGCTAATTTGGATCCTACCACCCAAATTAAATTAAAAAAGCTCTTGAAGCAATTAAGCGAAGAAGAACAAGTAACTATTTTAATTTCAAGCCATGATTTGATGCATGTAACTGATGTTTGTGAACGTATTGTTGCTATTGAAAAAGGAGAAATTCACAAAGACCTAGAAAAAACCGATGCAACGCTTAAGGAGCTTGAGGCCTTTTTTGAACGTTAAACATAATGTTTAAAATGTCTTTTTTCAGTGTTTTTAATGGTTTTTAGATTTAATTGCAAACTTAAGCATTAATGGTAGCTTTGGATGGAGGTTTTAAAAGCTTACAAAACTATTTTTCCAAGTCTTGGATCCATGCTAAGATTTCCTCCAATAGCTTTTCATCCATTGTTTCCTCAATCATCCCGTATTCTGCAATACTACCTGTGGTTGAATTTTGCATTAAATGATTTAAGTTAGCTCTGATTTCTATGTGGTTTTTAGGATGATTTTTCCCCACCAACTCAATTAGCAAATCGGCATTTTCTTTTGGGCTCACCTGTAAGTCTTTTTCACCAAAAAAAGCCACCAAAGGAATTTTTAAAGAAGCAAGATAATCGGCTGGGTTAATATTTAAAAAAGTAAACATCCATGGGTCTGTATATGCCTGAATCATACTTTTTTTGTAATCTTCAGCAGAAATTCCACTGTCTTTTCCTAATTGTGGATAATCTTCTATTTGTTGATTATAAAATTTTTCAAGTTTGTTTTTAAGTAGGTCAATATCCTCCGTACTTGTTATTAAACGGTAAACTTCCTTATTAATTTCCTCGTAAAAGTTTACCATAGCATCCGTCATTCCAGTGCTTTTTCCAATGAGCTCTTGTTGTTTTAGCATGAGTTCTGGAATTGGCGTTACTGGTGGCGCAATAAGGACTAAAAAATCTACGACTTGATTTTGACTAGCTAAAATAGGAGCAATCATTCCTCCTTCGCTATGGCCATATAAACCAATTTGAGAAGGCTTAAAATGAGTTTGATTTTGTAAAAACTCTATTCCAGCTTCTACATCAGATACAAAGTTGTAAGTTGTAGCTCCTGCAAATTTTCCTTCAGATTCACCAACTCCACGCTCGTCAAACCGAAGTACAGCAATATCATTCGACGAGAAAAAATCAGCAACAACTTTAAAGAGTTGGTGATTAAAAATTTCTGAATTTCGGTCCTGAGCACCACTTCCTGATATTAAAATCACAGCTTTGCAGGTATTACAATCTTTGGGTAAGGTTAAAGTACCTGCCAATTTAAAATTTTCTTTTGTATTGGTGTAGGATACTTCAATTTCTTCATAATTATAAGGTGGTATAGGCGTTTGAGGTCTGGGGTTTTGAATTTCGTCTGCTGCAGATTCTCTTTTGTTAATTTCAATTTCTGTAGTCAAAAAGCCTTGCTTAAACTGAGCTTTAATGAGATTAGTGGATTTAATAGCTCCTTTAATTTCAATGCCTAAATTGGGCATTTTTAAAAATATCGAATCTTTTTTTCTGATAGCCTCAGAAAAAGCTAAGTCAAATGCTTGTTGCTGTGGGCTATCCATAGTTGCTTTTAATTTTTCATTCACTTCTTCAAAATTGAATTGAAGTGGAAGGCTCATGCCACTAAATTCAAGTTGTGTTTTCCAATTTCCACTTATGTTTTGGGCATTTAATAATAAAGTACTAAGGCAAAGGAATAAGAGTAAAGCTTTTTTCATGATTTTGTATTTAAAAGAGTTGATTTTGGCATATACACTCCGCACTAAAAGTACATAAAAAATCTTTAAAAACGGTAACCAAGACTAACATACCATATTAATTCTTTTACCTCAGGAGAGTAGGAGGCTTTAATGTCCATAGGCCCTAAAAATGTGTCTAAACCATATCCTAGCGCATAGCCCGTAAAATCAGGTTCAGAAAACCATTCTCCTGTGGTTAGGATGCTATTGTCTATGTTCGCAAAATTTGCACTTGCAATAAAATAATTTGAACCATAAAAATTGTAAAACACTTCAATACCACTTTTAATATAAGAATCTCCTGCTAAACTTAGAAAATCGTATCCATAAAAGGGTCTAAAATTGTTAATGGCATAATTTCCATAGCCTCCTAAAAAAAAGTTTAACCCCGTCATTTCTTCATTTCCAATTCTAAATCCTAATTCAGAATCAATTTTTACACTTAAACGATCAGTGATTTTTTGGGTATAGGCGGTTTGTCCTTTGGCTATAGAAAACGAGGAAATTGTTTTGTCTGTTGCTATAGAAGCCCAATAAATATTTAAGTCTCCTCTAAAATAGAAACCTTTTGTGGGGTAAAAGCTGTGGTCCATAGAATCAAACTCTAAATAACCATAATTGCTAATTAGGTTAGAAGTTTCTATAATGGTTTCTTTTTCATTGTCTTGTAAGTCGGTATTAATGAAGGTTTGTGTGGTAGCTTCTAAAAATTTTTGTTCTAAACCAGTACCAAAACGTAGTTTATTCCAAAAAAAGGTTTCAATAAAAAATTGATTGGTGAAGTCACTATTTACTAAACGAAGCTGATTGATGTTTTGGTCAGGTTCAAAGACTCCGGTAAGTTGGTTAACAAACGATGCATCAACATCGGTAGCAAATCTATTGAACCTTGATTTTATACCTATGCTCCAGTATCTTCCTTTATCAATATAATAATTGGCATTGTACCTTAAGTTATCTCCAGCAATAGCATCAATTGTAAATAAATCGTTTTTTAGTAATAGGTTTTTTTGTGTGTAATTGACTAAAACTGCACTTTTGTATAAATCGTCATAATGTAATCCAAAGCGTAAAAAAGCTTTTTGTTGGCTTTCAAATACTTGAAAATGAAGGTCTCTAGTTCCGTCTTCATTAAATGTAGTGGTATAGTTAATCCGATCAAAATTACCCGTTGAAGAAAGGTTGTTCAGTCCATTATTTAAATCTTTAAAACTTGTTTTTTGGTTGGATTGAATTCTTAATTTACCTAGAATGTAGTTGCGCTTATAGTTTTTATTTCCTGAAATTTCAATTGCATTAATTTGAATAGAATCACTTAAACTAGGCTTCCAAAATTCTCTTTGTTGTACGGTCTGGTTTTTTAACTGTGCATTTGCTAAACGGACAAGACTTTCAAAATGAAGCTTAGTTGCAATGGTGCCATTTTCAATCAGTTGGCTCCCTTTGTCAAAATCTAAGACGGAATAGGAATCTATATCTGGTCGAATATAGATATCAGTTAAGTTTCGTTTTTTCCGCATGGCTTTGATGGTCCTGAAGTTAGAGATTTGAGACATTACCTCAAAACCGGTGTTTAGTCGATCTCTGCCATGCAAATCTTCTTGCACATCTACACCAATAATAAAGTTGGCTCCGCGTTTTCTCAGCTCTTCTACGGGATAATTATTTACCACACCACCATCGGTATGCAATTGCCAATTGTATTCTACGGGCCTAAAAACCGTAGGAATTGCTCCACTAATCGACATGGCTAGCGCTAAAGAACCTGAGTCAAGTATTCTTTCTTCAGAAGTTTCTAAATTAGTAGCTACACAAAAAAATGGGATAGGAAATTTGGTGAAATCCTCTTCTTGGGCATGTTGCGTAAGTCGTGCTAAAAAATTAAATACATTTTGCCCTTTAGAAAGTCCTGAAGGGGTTTTAATTTGAAAATTATCAAAGGGTAAACTTAAGGCATATTTATCTGCTTGCTCCCGCTCAAAAAAAGTTTTGGCTTCTCTTGGTAATTCGTCTCTAATCAGTTTGTTGAAATCTGTCACTTGAAAGATAGAATCCATTTGGTCTGCCGAGTAGCCTACTGCGTGGAGACCGCCAATAATAGCACCCATGCTTGTACCTCCAATATAATCAATTTGAACACCAGCTTGCTCTAAAACACGAATGGCTCCAATATGTGCCAAGCCTTTGGCGCCTCCGCCACTTAATACCAAGCCAACTTTAATATCTTCTTTTTTTGAAAGTTCTTGAATTTCAGCTAAATCAATTTGTGCATTAGCTCCATAGAATGCAAAAAGAAAAACTGCAAGGAGCTTAACTTTTTTGGTAATATTGATATATAATTTCTGCTTTTGCATTGCCAATAACACTTGCTAAATCTTCTTTTTTTGCTTCTTTTATTCGTTTAACAGACCTAAACTCCTTCAACAATTCAACCGCTGTTTTTTCACCAATTCCTTGAATTTCCTCTAGTTCTGTTCCTAAAGCTCCTTTACTTCTTTTATCGCGGTGAAAGGTAATCCCAAATCTGTGGGCTTCATTTCTTAGGTGTTGAATAACTTTTAGCGTTTCTGTTTTCTTGTCCAAATATAAGGGATATTTATCACCGGGATAAAAAAGTTCCTCTAATCTTTTAGCAATTCCAATAATAGCAATTTTCCCTCTTAAGTTTAAGCGTTCCAACGCCTTAACTCCAGAACTCAATTGTCCTTTTCCGCCATCAACAATTATTAATTGAGGTAATTCTTGGTCTTCTTCTAGCAAACGCCTGTATCTTCTATACACCACTTCTTCCATAGAAGCAAAATCATCTGGACCTTCTACGGTTTTAATGTTGAATTTTCGGTATTCTTTTTTAGCGGGCTTTCCATTTTTAAAAACCACACAAGCGGCTACTGGATTGCTTCCTTGAATGTTGGAGTTGTCAAAGCATTCAATATGCCTGGGTTCTTCAGAAAGGCGTAAATCTTCTTTCATCTGAGCCATTAAACGCTTGACATGCCGGTCTGGATCTACAATTTTCATGGTTTTAAAACGCTCCATTCTAAAGTACTTAGCATTTCGTTCAGAAAGCTCAACAATCTTCCTTTTATCTCCTAATTTTGGAATGGTAACTTCAACCGCTTCGCCTAAATCTATTGGAATAGAAGTAAATACTTCTCTGGAAACTGAATTGAAACGTTGGCGTAATTCAACCGCACCTAAAGCCAATAACTCTTGGTCACTTTCGTCTAACTTCTTTTTTAATTCAATGGTGTGGGAACGAATAATAGCGCCATGCGAAATTTGAAGAAAATTGACATAACCATAAGATTCATCACTAACAATTGAAAAAACATCTACATTGTTGATTTTAGGATTTACCACTGTAGATTTGGCTTGGTATTTTTCTAAACTATCAATTTTGTTTTTAATGCGTTGTGCCTCTTCAAACTTCATTTCTTCTGCCAATTGATGCATCTGATTTTTAAAATCTTGAAGCGAATCTTTAAAGTTGCCTTTTACAATTTTTCTAATGGCTTCAATTTGCTTGTTGTAAGCTTCTTCAGATTGCAAATCTTCACACGGACCTTGGCAATTTCCTAAGTGATATTCTAAGCATACTTTATATTTGCCTGCATCAATTTTTTCTTTGGCTAAATCATATTTACAAGTTCTTAATTGATACAAACCTTTAATTAAACCCAAAAGTGTTTTTACGGTTTTTAAGCTAGGGTAGGGGCCGTAATATTCGCTTCCATCTTTAATTACTCTTCGGGTTAAAAATACCCGAGGAAAACGTTCATTTTTAATGCAAAGCCAAGGATAAGTTTTATCATCACGCAACATGATATTAAACCTGGGCTGGTGTTTCTTAATTAGATTGTTTTCTAACAGTAAAGCATCGGTTTCTGAAGCCACAACAATATGCCTTATTTCTACAATCTTTTTTACTAAAACAGAAATCCGGTAACTGTCATGGTTTTTATTGAAATAAGAAGAAACGCGTTTTTTTAAATTTTTTGCCTTTCCTACATAGAGAATTTTTCCGTTTTTATCAAAATATTGATATACCCCAGGACCTGAAGGTAGGGTTTTAATTTGAATTTCAATAGCAGGAATTTTTTCAGGCATTTGGAATAATGAATTAAGCTTTAGTTGGAAGGAAAAATAGGCAAAGCCTTCTCTTTCTTTAAGAAATCAGCTACTTGTTGATTGATTTTTGAAAGTAAATTCTCATCCTCTTCAGTAAATGGGTCAACCAAGTGAGAGTCAATATCAATTTGACCAATATTTTCCTGATCTACAAAAAGCGGAATAACAATTTCAGATTTTACATTTATGCTACAAGCAATATAATTGTCTTGTGCTTTTACATCAGGAACAACAAAATTTTTAT
The DNA here is from genome assembly GCA_022565635.1 of Flavobacteriaceae bacterium. Taxonomy (GTDB): domain Bacteria; phylum Bacteroidota; class Bacteroidia; order Flavobacteriales; family Flavobacteriaceae; genus Psychroflexus. The sequence goes on from JAIUMH010000004.1 coordinate 19,899, forward strand.
TAGAAACGGCTACTTGACCACAAATGCCTTTTCCAAAAGGAATAATGGTGTGGTCTGTAGGTTCACCTGCAAAAGACTTGAGTTTTAGTTCTTCTTTAACTCCGTTTCTAAAATAGAAGCCTACCCAATCATAATGCGAATAGTTTTCTTGTAAAAATACACAAATTTGATCCAAAGTAGATTGGGTGTTGTAGGCAGGGTTTTCAATTAATTGGGCAATATGAGCCAAGGCTTTATCTGTGTTCATTCTTTTATTTACAAAAGTATTGATTATTCTATGACCTAATATGTTTAGATTTATGTAATTTTGTTAAATAATTTTGACCATAATGCAAGAAGCAAGTCTCTCATTTATACAGAAAAACAAAGCTGTGATTCGGTTTTTACTTACCTTTTTTGGAAGCTATATTGTCTTGGCTTTATTGTATGAGCTTTATTTAAAGTTAGGACAATCTACTGTTTTTTACCCTGAGTTTATTACCCATATTGTTGCTTTGCAAAGCGAACAAATTATTGCCTTTTTAGGCTATGATACGTATATTACTGAAAGCCCGTATAATCTCTCTATGCGGATTGCTATAAATGGTGATTTTATTGTTCAGGTGGTGGAAGGATGTAACGCGGTGAGTGTGATTATTCTGTTCTTGTCGTTTATCTTGGCATTTAAGAAAACCTGGAAGCAAACCCTGCTTTATATTTTTGCTGGTAGTGTGATTATTTACACCCTAAATATTATTAGAATAGCCTTACTAACCATTGGTATTTACCACTACCCACAACATACCGAATTTATGCATGGAACACTTTTTCCTACTTTTATTTACGGAGTGGTGTTTTTGTTATGGGTAATTTGGGTAAGAAACTTTAAAAAGCCTGCAACAAATGAATAAAAAACTTAGGTATTTAATTATTTTCCTACTTTTTGTCTGTTTTATAGTGCTTCGGTTTTTTGAAAGGGAGGTTTTTTACGATGTCTTTATGGATTTTTACAAAGGTAATTACTACCAAAAACCCGTAACCGAATTTTCATACTTTTCAACCTTAGCTACTATTGCGTTTCGCTTTTTAGTCAATACCTTAATTAGTTTGCTTATTCTTTATTTGTTTTTTTTGAAAAAAAGCGTGCTCAAATTTGCTCTCCTTTTTTACGGACTGGCATTTGTGATTTTAATAACCGCTTTGGCTTACCTTACTAAAAATTTTCAACCGGATTATTATTTTGCCACTTTTTACGTGAGGCGATTTTTAATTCAGCCTCTCTTCATTATTTTATTGCTCCCCGCTTTTTATTACCAGCATATGATTAAACCGAAAGGCTAAGAGATCATAAAGTTGCTTGTTGTCGCGCTTCGCATTTTTGAAGTATTACTTATGTTGATTTTCACTTGTAATCAACCTCATTTCAAACTTTATAATTCAAAATCAAAAATTCAATATCGGCAGACAGACATCCAAAAAAGGACATAAAAAAACCCCTTCAATAAAGGGGCATTTCATTTTGTTTATAGTTGAGTTTTACTCACCAATATATACCTTTTCAATGTAATTTTTTCCTGCCTTTTCAACAGCAATAGAATATTCGCCATGAGGTACATCAGAAAAATCTAACACCTTATTGAAGTAATTTTCATCATTTCTAAATTTGGTGACTAAAGCTCCAGAAGAATCATAGACTTTTACAGAAGAACGCTTGGGGGTTGGGTTTTTAAAAGTTAAACGCACCAACTCTTGATTTTTCCCAAATGCCTTTACACTAGGTTTAAATACAACCCCTTGATTTGCTAAACTTAAGCCCTGCTTAGTTTTGCTTAGGTGTTGAATCACAAGTCGTTTTTTCCCTTCAATTTCAATTCGGTAATCTCCTAAAGGCAAATTAGCTAAACTAAGGTTTCTTTTGAAATCATTTTCATCCAATTCTTCCGCATACAATTCTACATTAGTGGCATCTAATAAGCGTACTTGATTAGCCTCCGCTAAAGCAGGAATAAGTATTTGAAGTTGATCTTCCACTTTTAAAGATACCTCTACCTGATTTAAATTTTGACCCAATGTAATTCCTGAAATCAGCAATACTAAGGCCATCAAAATTTGTTTTCTCTTTTTCATAGCAACATTTTTTTAGATTTTTTTGAATAAGCTTGAATTCATCAATCGATATTCAATACAAAATCTGTGTTTTTCTTTCTTGGCAAAGATAAGGTGCTCTTTCAGTAATTTTAAACGCCAGAATAAACCAAAATATGTGCTATATTAACTTTAAAAAACCAATTTATGAACTTTTAATATGTTTATAAAGCACATTTTACCCAACAAATTAAATAATCTGTACTATTTTTGCATAAAATACAGTAACGGTATGAATTCACCTATTTCTTCCAAGCCTGTTCTTGAAAAATTAGCCCCCAGTTTTGGTAGTTCATTTACCTTGCGTCAATTTGATGAACAGCGTCAAAATCAAAGCGATACCTTTTGGCATTACCATCCAGAAGTAGAGTTGGTGTATGTCAACCGCGGCTCAGGAAGGCGGATGGTGGGTAGTCACGTGTCTCACTACCGCAACGGAACCCTAGTCTTGATTGGTGGAAATTTACCACATTCGGGTTTCACAGATACTTTAGTCAAACAACAACAAGAAACGGTGATTCAATTTTTACCCTCTTTTTTGGGTGCGTATTTTATGGATGTGCCGGAGTTAACGCCCATTAACAGTCTTTTGCAGAAAGCTAAATCGGGCATTGCTTTTTTAGGCGAAGACAAACGACGTATTGGCGCCCAAGTCAGTAAGCTTGCCCAACTTCAAGGATTTCCGCGTTTGTTGGGGCTTTTGGAGGTTTTGCATCAGTTGGCGGAAAGTAGAGAATACCGCATGCTCAATGCCGATGGTTTTACTTTAGAAACACAATTAGAAGATAACGAACGCATCAATACGGTGTTTAATTTTGTACAAAATGAATTCCAACGAAGCATTAGCCTAACAGAAGTAGCCGAATTAACTCATCTCACCAAGCCTTCTTTTTGTCGCTATTTTAAAAAAATCACCGGCAAAACTTTTGTTACTTTCTTGCTGGAATACCGACTCTCACACGCCGCTAAACTACTTCACGAAAACAAACGCAGCATTTTGGATGTCTGTTACGCCTGCGGATTTAATAACTTTAGTCATTTTACCAAGAAATTTAAAGCCCACACCGGCCGCACTCCCTCTGCGTATAGAAATGAATTGAGAGGGGTTTTGGTGGGGTGAGTTTAGTATTTAAAAGTCTTATGTACAATCGATTCTTGATTATTTGTAGAATTATTCATTAAATTTTCATAATTTTAAATTTATATTTAAAACTATGAATTTACCCTTATCATCAAGCATTAACAATCAAGCACTATCAAGTGTTTTTAATCATACGTCTGCTACATATAAGTTTTATTGGTTTTTAGCAATTATTGATGAAGTAGATTTAGGGAATAAAAAAGTAAAAAAAGAGAATTTATTTGCAAGAATGATTTCTAATGCGTGGTTTCCAATTAACTTTTTCAAACTTTCATTCGGTAGTCAGGATAAAATTGCTGAGTTGATTTCGGATTTAGTTGACATTTTACCCGTTAAATTAAATGATGATAAAGATAGAGTTTTAACCTTAATCAATAATTCGAATGATTTTTCAATTAAGAAAATGTTATTTCATCTTGACAAAAATGTTCCTCATAAATTTTTGAGTCCATGGGTGAAAGGAAGCAAAAAAGAAGTTTATGAAAAATCCGAAGAAGATAATCACAATTGCATTTATCAACTTTACAAAAAAGAAATTGTTATAAACAATAATTGGTTCGAATATATCAAAAAAAACAGTAAACTACTAAAAGATTTTACATATTGGAATCTTGCTTTGTTTTTGCAAAACAGAAACCCGTTGATACCTGATATTGTAAGTAAACTTATCAAACCTGCCAAAAGAAATACTTTGACTTATCAAAGGAATAATTTTTGGAATATTTATCTCAATGAAAGGGATGACGTGAGGTGTATTTTTACTAATGAAAAATTAAATGTGTCAAACTATCAATTAGATCATTTTGTTCCATATTCATGGGTGTCTCACGATTTAATTTGGAATTTAGTCCCAATATTATCTGAGTTCAATAGCTCAAAAAACAATAAATTACCTTCTATTGATAAACATTTTAATGGTTTTTTTAATATCCAAAATGATGCTTTAAATTTATTGGGGGATAGATTGAAAAAAAGATTTTATGAAGAATATATCACTGTTTTTAAATCTTACAATTCACCAAAAGACTTTAATTATCATAAACTTAAAGAAACAATTGAACCGCAAATTTCTGTGGCTAGAAATAATGGTTTTGAATTTTTAGAATAATTATGGAAAATATAAACTCACATTACACCGCCAAAGAAAGGGATAAAATGTCTTATCCCACAAGAATCCTTTTAAAAAAAGAATTAATTAAAGGGAAAGTGCTTGATTTTGGCTGTGGTTTTGGAAAAGATGTGGAGGAGTTGAAAGAAAAAGGAATTAATATTAGGGGATATGACCCACACTACCAACCTGATTATCCAACTGAAAAATACGACACTATTATTTGTCATTATGTCTTGAATGTCCTTCAAAATCAAGACCAAGCCAAGGTTTTATACGAAGTTTCACAACTTTTAAAGTTCGGTGGGAAAGCCTATTTTAGTGTTCGGCGAGACATTAAAAACCCTGGCTTTCGAACTCATTTTGTACATAAAGTAAAAACCTATCAAACCAACGTAATCCTGCCTTTCAAAACAGTTTTTAAAAATGAAAATGTTGAAATCTACGAATTCCAACATTATTGTTTTTTAAATCAAAATAAGGAGGAAGTGAGTCCATTTTTTGAAAAATTAGAACCTAAAGAACAAGTTGGAGAGCTAGCGAGTTGTATTGCTTTTCGAGATAAATACCCTGTTTCTAAAGGGCATACATTAGTCATCCCAAAGAGGAAAGTTGCTAGTTATTTTAAACTTAGTTTTAAAGAACAATCCGCCTGTTGGTTTTTGGTTAACTTGATAAAAGAAGATTTACAAAAACAGTTTCATCCTGACGGTTTTAATATAGGAATAAACACAGGTGAATCCGCTGGTCAAACCATCTTCCATTGTCATATCCATATTATCCCCAGATATAAAGGTGATGTTGAAAATCCTAGGGGTGGTGTTAGGGGAGTGATTGCTGAAAAGAAGGAGTATTAAATCTATGGACACAGTATTTATTAAATATTTAATTTTATCAATTATAATTTTAATAATTATAAAGGTTTTTGTTGTTATTTATAAAAAAGTAAGGAAAAACAGAATTATAAAAGAAAATAGAAAATTACTGCAAAGCGTTACTCAGCTAAACAGAGGAACAGATTCAGAAAAAGACTTAATTTTAGGTCTTTTAAAATATGGGATTTCTTCACAAACAATTTTTCATGATTTATATGTGAAAAAGTATGATGGTAAATTTTCTCAAATTGATTTAGTTGTTCCAACAAAAGCTGGAATAATAGTAGTAGAAGTTAAAGATTATAGTGGATGGATTTTTGGCAACGGCAACCATTTAAAATGGACACAAGTATTAGCATATGGTAATCAAAAATACCGTTTTTTTAATCCTGTAAAACAAAACAACCAACACATTAATGTTTTGAAGAAACAATTAAAAGAAAATGTGCCTTTCTACTCATTAATCGTGTTTTATGGAGATTGTATATTTAAAGACATAAGTTTTGTCCCAAATAGAACATTTATTTTAAAGCCAAACAGAGTTTTTGATGTGTTAAAAATTATTATAAACGAAAGCAAACCTGCTAATTACAAAAACAAGAGAAGTGTAATTAATATTTTAAGAGAGTCAGTTAAAAACGGTGAGAGCAAAATAATACAAAATGAACATGTTAAAAACATAAAAAATATGTTAGGAGAAGATAGAGTATATAATTAGTCACTGAAAATTTATTCACATATAATTTAAATCCACTTAATTATATATTCAACCCCCTGCCCCAATCAAGGCTATTTTTATTAGTCTGTTTGCTTTGGTGTGAGTTATCTATTTCTATTTATACTATTGCTTTATGTTTTTTAGAAATCACAAAAAAATTAATCCAACAACACATAGTTTTTTACATATTGATCCCATCTTCTTGATAAATTTAGTTTGATGAAATTCCCTTCAGGAGAGATTAACAGCTTGGTAGGAAAACCTTTTACGTTTAACTGTTGTACAGAATTCTCTTCAATTTCTTTAACTGGGAAGCTGTATTCATTTTTACTCATAAATTTATCTAATTTTCTTGATAGGTATGAAAAGGTCTGAACTTTAAAGTTATTGGTAGATGTTTGAGATGCATTGATGTAAATTTTTTCAACTATTGGTAAGTCTTCAATACAGGGACTACACCAGGTTCCCCAAAAATCAACAAACCACCATTTCCCTTTTAAATCTTCACCCAATAAAATAGTTAGTTCAGTTTCCATTGCTTTGCTCAAGGGAGTGGCTTCTTTGTTAAAAACACCTTGCCAATAAGACTTGAAATCAATTTCACTATGGCTGTTTTCAATATGATTTCTAAGTAAATTTAGATTGTAGTTAGTTGGTGTGGCAAAAGCTCTTTTCTCTAAGACTTTTCTTTTTTCATCATCAGGTTCCTCATTTTCAACCAAAAAAGTATAATATTTTCCAGGTATATTTAGCTTATCTGTAGTACCAGTTAAAAGTAAATTGTCAAAAAAGTAGTTAGAATTTGCTTCATCAACACTATTTGGAGAATAATGGAAAGCTTTCTGAAAGTTTTTTTCTGTGTTGTTGGCATCTACTTGGCTTAGCAAATAATAACTATATGTAAGTACGTATTTTTTCCAGCTGTTTAATTTGCTTTCAGAATGATCTGTTAGAAAATCAGCAGTAATGATTTGAGGCTCTAATTGGTCAATACAAGCTTGAATACCAGTAATAAGCTCTTGGTTGGTAATTAAGTTTTTAGAGGCAAGGTTTTTAAGGGCTAACAATACATAGGTTTCGGTTCTGGCTTCCCATTTAGCATTTTGAAGAGCTTTAGGATAAAGTTCCAAAATATCTTCACTGTTTAACTCATTCAGTGCAAAAGATTGACTCCAAAGATAAATGGGAAAGCTAAACTCCTTAATTTCTTGTATTTCTAATTTTTGTAATTCACTAAAATACAAATGCGTACTTTTTGTGTCTCTGCTTATTTGTGGCGAATAATTGCTGTGCATTTGATTAACCCATAAAGCTTTGCCTTCTTGATGTACATCTAGCGTATAAGCTACGGCTTTTTCAATTTCATTCTCTTCAATTAAACCATTAATAGCATTTGCTTTTTTATAAATTTTTTGAGGTATTCTTTCTTGTGAATAACCAAGAGCAATGAATAATACAAATACAATAGAAAATAAGTTTTTCATGGTTTTGGATTTTAATAGCATTTGAATGACTGAATTAGAATGATGTTTCAGTTTCAAAAATAATAAATAATTTTATAATTTTCAGTAGGCGTTTTAAGTTTTCATTTTCCCTAACTTTAGCTTTCAAAACCACATTGATATGTTTAAAAAAATACTTCGAATATCCCTTTACGTTGTTCTCTCTATCATTGGAATTCTTTTGGTGAGTTTTGTTACGTTGAAGGTGATTTATAACGAAGAGCTTCCGCAGGGAGAAAAAGGTGCACCAGCTGATGAATTGGCGCAACAAATGTTAGAAGCAATTAAACATGAAGAGTTTACTCAAGCTAAAGAAATTCATTGGGAATTTAGAGGGGTAAATCGTTACAAATGGAAATTGCAAGAAGATATCGTTGAGGTATTTTGGAAAGATTACCACGTTGAATTGCAAACTAAAACACCAGAAAAAAGTAAGGTGTATCAAAATGACAAAGAAATTGAAGGTGAGGAACAAAAAGAAGCCATTGCTTATGCCACTATAAATTTCAACAACGATAGTTTTTGGCTGATTGCCCCCCACAAGGTTTTTGATGAAGGTGTTGAACGACAAGTGATTGAAAAGGGCAACAAACAAAAGCTTTTGGTGACTTACACTTCGGGCGGTAGCACGCCTGGCGATTCTTATCTTTGGGAGTTGGATGAAAATTACATGCCCATTTCCATGAAAATGTGGGTGAGTATTTTGCCTTTTGATGGTGTAGAAGCTAAATGGGTGGACTGGCAAATGACGCCTGGAGGCTTTCCTTTACCTCAACAACGGACTTTCTTTGGCGTAGAAATTCCCATTAGTGATGTTGAGGTTTTACGCTAGGGAAAACGCGTTGTGAAAATACACCCTCCTCAGTCATTTCTCAAGAAGGGAGGTTTTAAAAATTGTGTTTTTTTCCCCTTCCCCTGAGGGAAGGGCTAGGGTAGGGTGTTTCACGTTCCCGTTCTAGACCAAGGTTCATGAATCAAACAAAAAATGGCTATAGTAAATATTTAGTGATAACTAAAAATTCGTAAAATCTCCATGACTTCAAATTGTATCAGAATATCGTTTTGCCCCTTCCCTAAAGAGAGGCGGTATTCTATAGCCTTCAACTAACAAGAAATAAATTAAAATCTTAGAAATTATAATTCTCCACTAAAATTTTACTGTACCCGAAAAAATAAACCATTGAGTTGATTCTTTAACCTACAACACCATCTCCGCCTCCACAAACTCATACACTACTTCCCCATCAAGTGATGCGGTGAAAGTTAGTTTTGATCGGGTTAAGTTGTGGTCTAGTTTTTCTATAATTTCAAAATGCCCTTCAATTTCATAGTCCATCCATTCGTCGGGAACAATCATAGCGTTCAGCAAGGTATGTGGCAAACCATCGTATTTCATCAATTTTAAAATAGGAGTAGCTTCAATAGTTCCTAAATCGTAAATTCCTAAAGGCAAATCATAAATTGGAGCAGATAAATTTCCTAATTCAAAATAATAGCCGTTGTTATCTTTAGTTTTATAAGCGGTTTTTCGGTTATTTTGCGGACCAGAGGTGGTGGTATAAAACTGTGTAAAACTCAAATTTGGTTGTAAAGTAACCGCTCTGCTTCGCATGGTAAAAGCCGAATCTGAACAGTCGCAATTACCAAAAAAACCAACTTGCGTATCTACTTCTACGTCTATAAATTTTCCTTCTTCTGCTTTGGTGCCTCGTTGTAATAAACGAGCATTGAAGCTTAAGTCAAGCTGTAAATTTTCGGCATCAAAATCAAGTTCATGCAATTGAAAATAGGGTTCAGGAACTTTAAAAAAAGGAGTGATGTATTTTTGTGCTTGTATATTGAAAATATCTTCTGCATTCACGTTGATGAGGTTTCCGTTTTTATCAAAACTAATATGAAGAAAATCTCTAGCACCCGATCTTCTTTGGTCTGAAAATGTGACTCTGAAATTTTTTTCACAACAAAAACTGGCATGAGTCTGTATAGAATCTTCACTGCTTAACAACATTCCATCATAAATCATGTTTACAGAATTTTGATCATAGACATCTACAAATTCATCAGCTTGAGCAAAATCATCATCCGAGCTACAAGCAACAAACACAAGGCACAACAATATAACAGACAAATATTTTTTCATAATAAAGATTTTTTGATTGGATAAAATTAAATTATTTTTAAGAAATATGCAAGTTCAAAAAATATTCAATTCATATCATTTACTTCTTGACTTCTGTAATCAATTAAAATTTCCATTTCTTGTTTTCGGTCATAATTGCCTTTCGTTTTGAATTTGAGCGACTCTTTGGGCTCAGGTTGCACTCGTTTGAGTTTATGTTTCCTCTTATAATAATAACAGTTTTGACAATTATTTAATGCGATTTTTGTGGGTAAATAAAAGCCTTCATTTTGTTTTTCGTAAAAAACATGAGTGCTTGAAATACTGCAACCTAAAATTTCATCATGTTGTTTTTCTAAATAGACTTCAACCAAATTTTTGGTTTCCTTATCAATTATAAAATAGCCTTGTTTACACTCTTCTTTTCCTCTAGTTGCTTCAAAACTTACTTTTACTAAGCCCTGTGCTAAACTTGCATCTTCTTCATATTGATAAGTATATCTTTTGGTTTTTCTCATATATTCTGGCAATCTCGGTGAAAAACCATAGTCTAGGCAAGTGTAATTTCCAACGTAATCATGTAAAAAGTAGCCTAATTCACGTCTGTTCTTTCTTGACCAAATTCCATGTTTTAAATCATATGCTTTATAACTTCGAATACCTAAAAAGGAATACTTATTAAATAATTCGCCTTCCAAGCTGTTTTTAAAAATTTTAATCAGCTCTTGCTCATAATTGACCCCGACTACATTTTCATGCGAATAATCTTCTACTTCAAATTTATTTTTTTCAATTTGATAGGCATAGTTTTCTTCTTTTATATGGTAATTCTTGCCCGCTTGCTTAAGCATACGTTTAATTTCAGTATTAAGCTCATCTAATTCTTGTTGGTTTAGCAAAGCATGCTTTACTATCTCAAAATCAACATCCAAGATTTGTGTTGTCGTTTTTACATTAGCAGTGATATAAAAATTTTCTACAGCTCCTTCCTGAATTTTAGTTTTTTCGGCTACTTGCTCAACCAATTCTAAAGCAGAAGGTTGGTCGTTTTTTTGGACAAAAGCCTGAACTACTATAACTAAACTTAAAATTAATTTGTTGATTTTCATTTTGCTATTTTTTTATAAACACCACTTTTTCATTTTCTTTTTCAAACATAGCAAGATAATACTCAGAAAGAAAGGGGTAATCTTCTGGAAACACAAATGCTGTAGAAATATGCTTAGAAACTAGAATGTTTAATTTTCCATTCTGTTCTTGAATAATGTAGGAAAAGTGTAGCATTTTGTTATCCATTTGATAAATTGATTGTTCTGGTATGTATTCTACTTTATAGCCTGATGGTAAATCTATTTGTAAACGGTAGCTGTAAGACTTCGGAAAGCTAAAATCTACCGGGTATTTTCTTTCTTTCTCTTTAAAAGGATTGTCCGTCATGCCTAAAAATAGGAGAGGAGACAAGTAGATTTTTTCTCCAATTTGTTCAATAAAACCAGGCAAATTTTCAAACGAAAAATTCTGTAAAAAGGGTGGTTTTAGGTCGGTTAAATTTTCTTGAGAGAAGTTTGAAATATGATCTATTCCATAGGTGTTTTTAAGTAAATTAATGGCAACTTCTTCTTTCTTTTCTGAAACTGTATTCCTAGCATTTAAAGCAAACTGATTAAAATAATAGATTCTACATTGACCTGCAACAGTCCCATTTTCATCAATTTGAGCCACTAAATTATAGCTTACCTTTGAATCTTGTGTAGGGATAAGGGGTATTTTTCTGTAGCTTGTTGGGGTAAGCTCCAGGCCTTCATGATTCATAGCTGTTTGAGGAAGGATGTTGATGTAATTATTTTGGTTTGTAGCGTCCAACAAAATAAAAGTATCACCTAATTGAACCCTAGTAATTACATAATTAAATCCAGAAACGGTAGGGAAAACCGGAATTCCGTTGCCAATTGTACTTAGTACAACAGGATTGGCATTTAAGTTTGCGTATCTAAGCATGGCGGTTAGCATAATATTAATATCAGCAACATTGCCAACTTCCTCTTCATACACTTTTTTTAATCGATTGCTCGTGTACCTTCTTGATTCCTTATTCCATTTCATTTTGGTTTTTACAAAATCAAAGATAATTTCTACCTTTTCTTCGTCTGAAGAAGCATTTTCAATAAGCAAATCAATATCCTCCTCAAAGTACTTGGTATGATTTAATTCTTTAGAGAAGCTTTTGCTTTCTTTTAAAGTCTCAACCACATTTGCCCATGTATTAGAAGCGTGTTTTACATCACCTCCCTTTACTTTATAAGAACTCATTTCATAATTAACAGAAGAAATATAATTAGAAATATTGTTGATGTGTTTTTCATTGGATAGAGCTTTCATATCTGACACAAAATGCGTTGTTGTGGAAATTTTGTGGCGCCCAGTAGAACCTCCGATGGAACCCACACCTTCCTTGATATTGGTGTTTATTTCAACGTATCCTCTAGTTTTATATCGGTAAGCAATCATGCTTGTAGGGATATGGGTTTTAAATTCAGAATAGCTTTTAGGAATATCAGATTGAAACCTCCACTCTGGAAGATTTTTGACGTAAGGAGATATTTCTGTATAGCTATATTCAATAATAACACCTTTATCTACTTTTGGAAAAGTGAATTTTTTAGCCTTGTAATAATCACTTAATTCAACCTCATAAATTTCATTTTTATTTACTTTCTCGGTTTTCAGTTTTCCATCTTCAAGGAAGTAAGCCTTAGCTTTTATTTTTTTTATACGTTCTTTACTTGAGCCACTACTTTCAAAATAATAAGGTATTTGTATACTTGCTTTTTGGTAGCCTTCTGTATTGTAAATTTTAATTCTCCTTGTTACTTTATAAATGTAGGAAATGCCTTGAGAGGTAAACATGAAGGAAACCTCTCCTTGTTCATAAAGTACTTCGGCTGAAGCAGTAGAATCTATTGAAGACTGCTTTGCATTAAGCATCTCTAGATTCACTTTTTTTAATTCCTGTTTTTGTGCAATACAAAAGCATATATTCAATAAGCTTAGTAGTAAAAATAAATTAGGTTTCATAGGTGAAAGTTTGGTAGCAACTTTGCTTAAAATATCGCTTTCTAAAAAGATCAACTCCTAGATTTTTGATTTATTAGTTCTGTTTTTGAAACACAAATTGCACTGAAATTATTGCTTCACTAAAACTACTTTTTCATTTTCTTTTTCAAACATAGAGTTGTAGTATTTTACTAAATGTCCATAATCTTTAGGAAGTACAGTAGCAACAGAAATGTTTTTTGAAACATCTACAACTAATTTACCATTGTATTCTTGAATTAAATACGAAAAAATAAGCATATCATTTTCCATTTTGTACACTGTTTTTTCTGGAATATAGTCTATTGCATAGCCTTCTGGCAAATCTATTTGCAATCGATAGGTGTAAGATTTAGGAAAGGTAAAATCTACAGGGTATTTTCTTTCTTTGTCTTTAAAAGGATTGTTATCCATACCTAAAAATAGAAGAGGAGATAAATAGATTTTTTCTCCAACCTGTTCAACAAAACCAGTGGCATTTTGAAATTTAAAGCTCTGTACTAAAGGTTTATTTAGGTCTTCTATGTTAAGTTGAGAAAAATCAGAAATATCATCAATTTTAAAATGTTTACTCATTGATTTAAGTATGTTTTCTTCTCTTTGGTTTTCAAATGCATTTCTTGCACTTAAAGCAAATTGATCAAAATAAAATACACGGCATTGTCCTGCTACATCACCTGTTTCATTAATTTTTGCAAAAAGATTATAGTTGACTTTAGATTCTGTAAAAGGAATAAGCGGTACATTTTTAAAGCCGTATGAAGTCAACTCAAAACCTTGACCGTTCAACACTTTGGCAGGAGGTACATTTGGTGTACTATGTTTATTGCTGGCATCTAATAGCATAAACTTTTCGTCAACTTTTGCTCTAGCTATAATATAATTGAATTTACTAACGGAAGGGAATAAGGGTAATCCAGCAGAAATGGTGCAGAGCACTAACGGATTGGCTTCAATTTCTGCATAATTTAGCATGGCAGTTAGCATCATATTGATTTCAGCAGAATTTCCAGCTCCTTCTTCATAAACATTTTTTAGTTTATTATTAACATGAGCGCTATTTATATTGTTCCATTCTACTTTTTCTTTTAAAAAGTTAAATATAGCTTCTGTCTTTTCTAGGTCAGTGGTTTTATTTTGTAAGACTAGGTCAAGGTCGTCACTAAAATAATCTGTGTTGCTGATTTCTTTAGGATAATTAGCATTTTTTTTCAAGTTTTCAACTACGCTTTCCCAGGTGCTAGACAAGTGTTTTGTTAATCCGCTTTCTGTAAAGTTATGTGTGCTTATTTCATAAGTAACAGAAGTAGAGTAATTAGACGCATTATTCACATAGTTTTCAGGATCAATGGCACTTAATGAATTTGCATAGTGCTTAGTCCTTGAAACATTGGTCTTTTGCGTGGTTCCTCCTAAAACATTTTCTGTAAACTCTTCTTTAGTTTGAACCGGATAGAAACCTTGATTGTGTTTTCGGTAAGTTACAAACTCTACTGGAATAAAGGTTTCATATTCAGAATACACAGTTGGAATTCTAGATTGAAAACTCCAGCTAGGCAAATTCATAATGTACGGAGATTCGCTTAAATAACTGTATTCAATAACCACTCCATTTTGAATTTTTGGAAAGGTAAATTTTTTAGCCTTAAGATTTTCATTTAACTCTATTTCAAAAACTTCCTTAATTCTTACTTTTTCTGATTTTACTTTGTTGTTTTCTTCATAATAGGTCTTTGCTTTAATGCTTTTTACATACTCTTTTAAGTTTCCTTTTCCTATGTAATAAGGTATTTGGATATTGGCTTGGTCGTAACCATCTTCATCATAAATCTTTATTCTTTTAGTTACCTTGTAGAGGTATTTTATTTCTCCTTTAATGATAACAAAAGAAATTTCACCTCGTTCATATAAAATTTCTGCAGAGGCATTTGGATCTATAGAAGATTGAGTTTTATGAAGCATTTCTAGATCTACTTTCTCTAAATCTTGAGGTTGTGCTGTTGCTAAATAAAAATTGAATAGGCAAATAATAATCAATGATAGGTTTTTCATTTTTTTAAATTTTAAAGCTAACTTTGGTTTGGTCATGGTTTTCAATATTTCTTGTAAAGTCTACAAATGAATTATAATCTGATTGTTGGTACTCGTTTTTGTTTAGTTTCACATATCTATGAACGCTAAAAATTCCGTCTTTCCACTCAAATTTGAGTTGATAAACGCCAAATTGATTTTCTATCAATACGTTTTCAGGTAAAGTTTCTAACTGTAATTTTCCCATTTTAAATTCAAAAACATCTTCATCAACAAAACCACGCTCTACTGTAAAAGGGTTTCTTCTATTTTCTGTTTTGGTTAAGTTGAAGTTGATTTTATTGAATGGGTTAACATCAAAAATATAGTCATTACCATACTTCTTTATATAGTTTTCTGCTACCACTTCTACGTCTTCATTAAACTCAATATCCTTTTTATTGTTCGAAAAATGATAACTAACCACATCTAGCTTTTGCAAGTGAGACCAATACTTTTGATAGTGTTTTTTCACTTCTTTTGGGCTTTTAAAATCTAAATTGTAATGGTCTTGGTATTGTGTGCCGGTAGTTTTTATATGGATTTTGGCCTTCAAGTCAAGATTTTCTACGTCAATGTTTGCCTGAGTCACTAATTTGTTGTCTTCTTCTAGGTAAGCTGGGGTGGTTAAGATTTTTCCACCTTCATTTCCAACGGCTATAACTTTTCTGTTGTCTGTAAATTTTCCTAAAAAATTGAAAGGTATTTTTTGGCTTGTGCACTCCAACCATATTTCTTCATCTTCAAGTGGGATTTGAAGAATGGCGTGATTACCCTGCATAGAAGCAAAATCTTCTTCTATATCATCAGGACTATTTCCTGCATATACCACGCAATAGTTAGAAGGTATGCCAACAACTTCTAATAAAGATTTTGTGTAGTTGGTTAAACCTTTACAGTCTCCATATTTTGTATCATCTACTTCTAAAGCGGTTATAGGTTTCCAGCCTCCAATGCCTATTTGCAAGCTAATATACCTTGTGTTTTCTTGAACGTATTCATAAATGGCTCTCGCTTTTTCTTCATTGGTATCTAAACCCTTCACTAAATCTTCAACCATTGCTATGGTTTTTTTAGGTAACTGATTTACATCTTTAAGCAAATTTTCATTCTTCCAATCACCAAATTCTTGCCAATTGCTAACTTCGCCTACAACTCCTTTTAACTCAAATTTTGATAAAGCAAATTTAATTTGAGGGCTTAACTTTTTTAATGAAGGACTGTAAGGTTCTTTAGTTAAGGCTTCTAAATTTGCTATTTTAAATTGATAGCTGTTTTCCTTGATTTCTTCTTCAACCTTTTCTCTTGCTAATTCATTTTTATGAAAACGCAAGCTTGCTTCTGAGTTGTTTATAATGGTAAAAGTATATGATTTAACGGATTGGTAATAATTGGAAATGGGAGAAAAGCTTTTTATAAAAGCGGTGTTAGTGGTTTTTACAACACTTTTGTATTTTACCTTTAATGGATAACTTCTTGGCGTGTAATCTAAATAGTAAACCCTACTATTAGAGTATAATGTGCCTGATGAAACAGCAGATACATCTGTAAAATTTCTTTTTTTGATTTTATCAATTTCATCACCAGAAACAGCTAAAATTTCTACTTCAATGTCTTTTACTTTACTTACCTTATCATAGTGCTCATAGGCATCAACATCATTAAAACCTTTACTGTTTAAGACTAAAATCTCCTTTTCTTTAGTGATTTGCATCTTGTTGTAGGCATCAATCTCTATTGTTGTTTGGTAATCTAGTACAATGGAGTTTGAGTTCTGTAATAAATTTGCTTCTATGAGCTGTTGCTTAATTTCTTGCCCAAGTATTATTTGTTGAAAGCAAAAAATAAATATAAGACTTAAAAACGACTTGGATATAAGTTTTTTCATTTAACAAAATATTAAGTCGCAATGTAATAAAACTTGTAAGTATTCCCAAAAGAAATACCACTTTTTGAAAAAAAAGCAAGTAGCTTTATTTTAAAAGATAGAGTGAAGAGGAGCAATAAATAATCAAATGACTTAGTATTTTGTTTTATACAACCTTATTTATCAATTTGGTATTCACGTTTTAAAATGCTAATATCTTTTATAAGTTGTTGGATTTCATCATCATTGGTGCCGTCATAAAAGCCTCTAATTCTTTTTTCTTTATCTACTAAGACAAAATTTTCAGTATGCACCAAATCATACGGACCTCCATCACCACTGGTTTTTGAGGCCAAATATTCCTTTCTGGCTAAATTGTAGATGTGTTTTTTGTCGCCGGTAACCATATGCCATTTACCATCAATTAAGCCGATCAGATCAGCATGCGCCCTTAGTTTTTCAACGGTATCTATTGTAGGTGTAACGCTATGAGATAAAAGTTTGATTTCATCATCTTCCAAAAATTCATCCTGAAGCACTTTCATGTTGTCTGTCATTACAGGGCATATTGTTTGGCAAGTAGTAAAAAAGAAGTCGGTTACATAAATATGATTATCAAATTCCTTTTGGGTAATGGTGTCTCCATTTTGGTTGATGAGTTGGAAGTCTTTTACCTTATGAAATTTTCTTACATGTTGAACGGTAGAATCTACCAAATCTGCTGTAACCATATCAGGTTGATAAACGGGAAGTTTTGGTTCTACCTTTAACGCATTGTAAATAAACGCAATAATAATAGCTGAAAGAAATAGCATTACTATGGCAAAAAACTTATACTTAGCAAAAAACTTAATCATTTTAATTTTTTTTGCAAATTTAGTTGGTTTGCTCTGATTTTAATGTAATAGAAGTTACAATTAACTTGACTTTGTGGAAGTTGAATTTGATTTTTTAAAAGCTTATTTTTTCTTTTCAAAATACTTAAATCCCCACCATTTTAAGCAATGTACTTTTTGGTCTTGTTGGGTGTAAGAAGAATAGCGTGGAGCAAGTAAAATAGCCGCAACGGCAATAATACCAAAGTGTAATCTTTCTAATTCTTCAATAAATAGTTCAGCCACTAGCCAACCCAAAATACTCAACCCAAAAATAATAGCAAATCTGATGAATATAGCGTTGTAGGCAGAAGAAAATTCTTTGATCATAACTTAATTTTTAAGCATTTACTGGTTTTCCAAATAAATCAAAATCTGCCGCGTCTGTGATTTCAATCTGAGCAAAATCGCCTGTTTTTAAATAATACTCAGACGCATCAATGAGCACTTCGTTGTCTACGTCTGGCGAATCAAATTCGGTTCTCCCCACAAAATGATTTCCTTCTTTACGGTCAATTACACATCTAAAGGTTTTGCCGATTTTTTCTTGATTCAATTCCCATGAAATTTGCGATTGAATTTCCATGATTTCATTGGCGCGTTGCATCTTTACCTCCTCAGGTACATTGTCTTCTAAATGGTAAGCGTGGGTGTTTTCTTCATGCGAATACGTAAAGCAACCTAAGCGTTCAAAACGCATCTCTTTCACCCATTCTTTTAATTCTTGGTAGTGTTCTTCAGTTTCGCCTGGATAACCTACAATTAAAGTGGTTCTTATGGCCATTCCAGGAACTTTTGCTCTGAATTTCTTTAGTAAATCGGTAGTTTTTTTGTGATTGGTTCCTCTTCGCATAGATTTCAACAACTCGTCATTTATATGCTGAAGCGGAATATCAATATAATTACAGACTTTAGGTTCTTCTCTAATTACATCTAGCACATCTTCAGGAAAACCTGTTGGAAAGGCATAATGCAACCTAATCCATTCAATGCCATCAACTTTTACTAAATTTTGAAGCAGTTCTGCTAAATTTCGTTTTTTGTATAAATCTAATCCGTAGTAGGTTAAATCTTGAGCAATTAAAATCAATTCTTTTACGCCATTTTTGGCTAATTTCTGCGCCTCTACCACTAATTCATTAATCGGTTTTGACTTGTGTCCGCCACGCATTAGTGGAATAGCACAGAACGAGCAAGGGCGGTCACAACCTTCAGCAATTTTTAAGTAGGCGTAATTTTTTGGGGTTGTGGTTAAGCGTTCACCTATTAATTCGTGCTTGTAATCAGCGCCTAAAGCTTTTAGCAAACCCGGTAATTCGGTTGTGCCAAAATATTGATCTACATTGGGTATTTCCTTTTCTAAATCGGGTTTGTATCGTTCAGATAAACACCCCGTAACAAATACTTTATCTACGCTTCCTTCTTCCTTGCGTTGTACAAAATCTAAAATGGTGTTGACGGATTCTTCTTTAGCGTTATCAATAAAACCACATGTATTTATCACCACTACATTCCCTTCTTGTTCATGGGCTACATCTTTGCCATTGGCTTTAAGCTGACCCATCAAAACTTCTGAGTCATATAGGTTTTTGCTACAACCTAAAGTAACTACATTGATTTTATTTTTCTTTAACGACTTTGTACGCATAGGTATTTTTTTTCAGTGTGCAAAGATACGACCTAAAAGTTGACAAAAGTGTTAAGCTTCAAAAAACCTTATTGGTATAATTTTTAGTCAAGTAAAGGCTACAGTATGATAATCTTTTTTTGTTTTCGAAAAGATTGTCTTTTGGAATTGCAAGCAACTTATTCATAGAATTTAAGTGAAGTTTTTTAAAGTCCTATTTCTGCTTCTTGATTCTTAATGTTTGAACTTATTCTTCATTTTCGTTAAACATATTAAATACATTTTGATCATAAATACTAGCAGATAAAATTTCATCTTGCTTAATAGAAATATCTATATCATAAATGCTGAACTCAGGATTATCATCTAAATATACTTCCAACACTTTAAAATACTTTGTAATTATATTTAAATTTTTGGTTATAAGATCTCTAAAACCACTCATTACGGGAGTTATTTTCAAATAGTTTGTCTCCTTAGGCACTGGTATAATATCTGTGAAGCCTATATATACTTTGTTGTTTTTAAGTGTGATTTGCATAAGTTGACCAGTTTTTGCTGAAGTTCTGAATAATTTTTCAATTTCATCTCCATATTTTTTAACGGCAAAACTTATGGCTGGTTTAAAGCTTTTACCTAAAATCAAGTAAATGGTTAGATTGAATACAAGTGTGCCAAAAAACGCAATTAAAAAAGACGCAATAGACGTCCATAAATATGGAATATGAGTTATAGGTATACTGTTGTTTAGCAGATGGAAAAGTGATAGTTCAAATTCTGGATTCAAAAAACATCTAAGTATAAATGTTCCAAACAGCAAAAGTGTACCCGTAATTATGGATGAAAAAAGAAGCCTTTGAGAAGAAAGTCTTTGATATTTGTATTTTAAATAAACAAAATTGAGTAGTATAAAATATCCGCCGCATAAAGGTAAAATTAAAATATTATACGGCATTGTTCAATCATATTAAATTTAATGATTTTCTACTAGCTTTAATGTGTTTGTTTAAAGACTCAGATTCTTTCAATGACTTAATCACATTTCTAACATCTTCTCTCTTAAAAAAAACCTTTTTGTCTACGTACAACTCTCCATTGAATCTTCCACGAAGACCTGTATCAGTAACTTTTGTTTTTGTTTTATTCTCCATAATTACAAATATATAACAAAATTTATTTCAACACAATTCTTTTTTTTTATTCGGTTTTAACTTTTATTAGCTCTGCTTTATCCCAGTAATAGTTCTATTTTTTACCCCCAATCCTCTTCTTCTAAACTAAAAATCTCACTCACTTCAACATCAAAAACGCTAGCCATTTTTAAAGTAAGGAGTGTAGATGGAACATATTTACCACTCTCAATTGCATTTATGCTTTGTCTGCTTACTTGAATTTTTTTTGCTAAGCTAGCTTGAGATAAGTTATGTTCTGCTCGTAATATTCGGATTCTATTTTTCATGAGCAAAAGTGTTTTTGAAACGGTGGTATTGAATATGAAAAATGACAATAAATAAGAGTAAGAGTGCAAACATGCTAAAAATCATTACATTTATAAATACCATTCCATGAATTAACAAAAATGCTAAAATTATCATGGCGTAATTAATGTATGTAGCCATTGCAAGTGAATTTAAACGGATACTCATACTAATTTCATCTTCTTCTTTTACTTTAGAAAAGCCCACTAAAACAGCACCAATAACCCCAAAAAACACAACAATTTCGTACAAAATATTCTTTGTTGTAAAAGTAAAATATTCATTAGAAGAAAATAAAGTGCCAGAAACAATTCCAAATGTTTCTACTTCTAGCCAATGGGGTTGCCAATCATAAACATAGGCTAAAATTCCTATTACTAAGTTGGGCAGGAGTAATAGCCAACCAATTTTTTTAAACTTGTGAGGAAATAATTTTAAATTTTTCATCCTTAAACTATTTTTAGTTCTTACAAAAGTAAAACAAACTTTACATTAAGACAAGCCTAATTTACTTTTTTAGAGGTTTATTAAATTAAATAGTACTATGTAATGCAAAGTACTATATAAATACGTATCTTTGCCTCAAATTCTTGAACGAATGAAATTAGAAAACACAAAAGCGCAAATGCGGAAAGGGGTTTTAGAGTATTGCATCCTCAGTATTTTAGCTCATCAAGACGCCTATGTAGCTGAAATTTTAGAGCAGTTAAAATCGGCCGAATTAATTGTTGTAGAGGGAACTATTTATCCTTTGCTTACACGATTAAAAAACGGAAAATTATTGACGTACCGATGGGAGGAAAGTACAGAAGGGCCACCCAGAAAATATTATCAACTCACTGAAGAAGGCGAAGCTTTTTTAGCGGAATTAGGAACTACATGGAATCAATTGAGACAGGCAGTAAATACAATCACCAAAAAAGAAAATCATGAATAAAACTATAAACATTAACTTAGGAAAGGTGTTTTTTCATATCGATGAAAAAGCCTACGAGGTATTAAAAAAATACCTGGATGCTATCAAAAAACAGTTGAAGCATCAAGAAGAAGCGGAGGAAGTAATGCGCGATATTGAAGTTAGAATTGCTGAACTTTTTCTTCAGGATATTAAAAATCAACAGCAAGTTGTTGAATTGGATGAAGTGAATAAAGTTATTGAAATTTTAGGTCAGCCTAAAGATTTTAGTATTGAGGATGAAGATGAGCAAGACACTACAAGCAAGCAGGAAGATAGTTGGAAGGATGAAAATTTCATTTCTAGCAAAAAACTTTATAGAGAGACAGAAGATTACTTTTTAGCTGGAGTTTGTGGTGGTTTAGCTCATTATTTAGGAACTACACCTCCTATAATCCGCATTTTATGGATTATTTTAAGTGTCATCAGCTTTGGAACTTTTGCTGTGCTTTATGTTGCTCTTTGGATTGTTGTTCCTCCTGCTATTACCACTTCTCAAAAATTAGAAATGAAGGGGGAGTCCATCAATCTGTCCAATATTGAAAAAAAAGTAAAAGAGGATTTTGAAAAGGTGAAAGAAAAGCTAAATGAAATTGATTATGAAGAACTTAAAAGAAAGGGAAAGACGGGCGCCAATGAAATAGCCAATGGGTTAGAAAAAAGCGTCCGACTGGTTTTATCGGTTGCAGGAAAAATCATTGGTGGATTGATTGTTTTTATTGCCGGAATTGGACTTTTTTCTACATTTAGTGCGTTATTAGGGATTTCAATTGTTGATGGTTTTGAGCTCTCTGCTATGCATATGGTAGATACCTCTGGATTTATTTTTGATATTCCTATTTGGGCACAATCTCTCTTATTTATTGTGCTAAGTTGCATTCCACTCTGGTTATTCTTATTGGTTGGTTTAAAACTATTGAATCCAAAAGGTTTTAAAATTTCAAAAACCAACGTCATAGGTTCTTTAATAATTTGGGGAATTGCAATTGTGGTGATTGTCATTCTATCCATTGGGATTTCGGGGAAGCATAATATGTCTTATGAAAAAACAGGGGTTAATGATATTGCTATTCAAAGTGACACACTTCAACTTAAAATGGACTTTCCTATAAGCTATGTGGAATCGGTTGCTTTTTCTAAAGAATTTCAATTGAGGCAAAATGAAAAAGGAGATGATATTCTCTTTGGTAGAAATATTGAAATTCAGCTAAGAAAGAACAAAGATAGTTTACCTATGATAAGAATTCATAAGAAAGGATTTAGTCGTTCTTGGGAAAGTGCAAAATCGATTGTAGAGCAATTAAACTATAATTGGAAATCAACAGAAAATGAAATTATTTTTGACAGTCATTTTGAAAATGAATCTCGTTATATGGAGGATGAAATGAAAGTAAAAGTAGATGTACATATTCCTGAAAATTTTGTTTTTTCCTTAGAGGAAGATCTCATGCAATTTTTGAACAAAAAGCAAAAATATCAGATCAAGTCAACAGAAGGCAAATATTTAGGTTTTCAGGGAAATTCAATAAAATGTTTAAATTGCGAAGAATAAACAACCTCAAACAATAAAACAATGATAACACTTAATAAATTACTGATTTTTAGTTTACTATCCTTTAGCTTGCTATCCTGCAAAGACATGATGGTTGTACAAGTGGATGGGGAAGGTCCCGTGGTACTCAACGAATTTGAAATCGATGAATTTAATGAGCTCAGCGTACATTCAGGATGGAAAGTTTTGCTCATCCCTGCTGATGAAAATAAACTGGTTTTAGAAGCCAATGAAAATTTAGTAGAACTCTTAGAGATTGAACAAAAAGGAAATCGATTAAAAATTGATTCGGAAAAAATGATTAAAAAAGCCGATTCAAAATTGATTCAGCTGTATTTTAATCAAGAGTTGAAAGAAGTAAAAACCTCCAGTGGTGTTCATTTAATTGCTAAACAGGCTTATCATGCCAAAGAATTAAAACTTACCGCCACTAGTGGTTCAAAAATTGAATTGAGTTTTGAAGGTGACGAAGTCCATGCTGAAACTACTTCAGGAGCGTCTATTCACATTGAGGGAATAGCAGATTACTTAGAAGTGAAGTCAACCAGTGGTTCTGGATTTGAGGGAAAAGAATTGCAAGCTAAAAAAGCCAAAGCCAAAGTTAGTTCTGGCGCAAATATTAACCTTAACGTACAAGAAGAACTTGAAGCTAAAGCCACAAGCGGAGGAATTATCAAACATAATTCTGATGTTGAAAACCTTTTGAAAGACACTAATTCAGGTGGAAATATTAAGGCGCACAGTGATTAATTATTACTTGAGTTTTCCTATAAAAAAAGTCCAATAGGATTAGCTATTGGACTTTTTTTTGCTGATTATTTGAAATTATTTCTTCTTATTTTGTTCTTTTTCTCTAAGCTTTTTTTGCTCTTCAGCTTGCTCCATAATTTCTTGCATCTTTCTTGCAAACTTGCCTTTCTTCTTTTTCGGTTTCTTCTTGTTGGCTTCTATCTTTTGTAAGATTTTATCTTCATTAATAATCACATTCTTAATCACCAACATAATTCCAATGGTAATAAGGTTTGAAATGAAATAGTACAAAGAAAGTCCACTAGCATAGTTATTAAAGAAAATCAACATACCAAAAGGCATGATGTACATGATCACTTTCATATTGGGCATACCTGGCTGTTGCATTTGTTGCATGTTTTGCCCAGTAGTCATTTGCATATAACCAAAAATAGCAATGGATGCTAAAATTGGGAATAAACTAATGTGGTTTCCATAAGCCCAAGAAATTAATGGAATATAAGCATCCCATTCATAAATCACATCATAACTAGATAAGTCATCGGCCCATAAAAAGCCCTTTTGGCGTAAATCAAATGCACTAGGGAAAAACCTAAACAAGGCGTAAAATATAGGAATCTGCAACAAAGCAGGAATACAACCACTCAACGGACTTACTCCTGTTTTGCTATACAGCTTCATGGTTTCTTGTTGCTTTTTCATAGCATTGTCCTTGTGCTTCTCATTAATTTGAGCAATTTCAGGACGCAAAACTTTCATCTTAGCCTGTGATAAATAGGATTTGTAAGTCACAGGTGATAGCAAAATCCTCACCGTAATGGTCATTACTATAATGGCTAAACCATAACTAGGGATAAATTTCAGCAAAAAGCCAAAAAACGGAATCAGCATGTATTTGTTAATCCATCCAAAAATACCCCATCCTAAAGGAACTACTTTATCTAAGCCTCGATCATAAGTACTTAAAATCTTAATATCGGTTGGACCATAATACAGATTCATTTGTTCAGCAAACTCACCTGACTTAAGTTGTAAGGCAATTTCTGAAGTATATCTTTTGGTAAAAACCGTATCAACTTGCTTGTCTTGTACTAAATTTTCTGAAGTAAATTTTCCATGCTTAAAGGGTGAGTCGGTGAGCAAAATAGCACTAAAAAAATGTTGTCTGTAGGCCACCCAATCAACTTTATCGCCAGTTTCTTCGGTTTGTTCACGTTGGTTGGTATAATCGTCTTTTCCTCCGTCGTACTGAAAAATAATTTCAGAATGTTGGTTTTCATAAGAAATACTTTTGGCATGTCTTAAAGATTTGATTTGCCAAGTAAGCAAGGCCTCAGAGTCTCCAGAAAGAATAGAACTTAAACCTTGTGAACGCAATCCAAAATCCAACATATGTTCATTGGGCTTAATCACGTATCTGTACTCTAAATACTTATCGTCTTCAGCCTTTAAGCGCATGGTTAAAACTTGATGGTCTCCTTCTTGCTGAAGATCGGGAACAAAATAGAGGTCTTTAGTTTGTAAGGTTCTTCCGTCTCGTGTCTTTAATTCAATATTGAATTTAGAATTTCCTTCTTTAGCAATATGTATAGGCTCGCCTAAGTAATTTTCATGTTGTTTAAGTTTGGCATCCACTATTTGACCACCGTAATGACTTACTTTTAATTTTAAAACTTCGTTTTCTATATACGTGTAGTCCTGGTCTTGTTGCTTAGCAAGCATTTCAGACAAAGCAAAGCTTCCTAACTTTTGTTGTGCCAGTAAATTGGCTATAGAATCGTTAGTAACTTCAATATTTTGCTGATTGTTTTGTGTGTCAACGCTTGAAGAGGATAAAGAATCTTCGTCTTTGGTTTCAACTTGTTCGGTTTGAGTAGCTTCTTTAACATTGGTTTCATCTACTTCGTCTTGGTTCATGTAAACCATCCAAAACAGGATTAGCCCAATTAGCAAAAATCCGATAATCGAATTTAAATCAAATTTTTTTTCTTCCATTTAAAATGTACTTTTCTAGCTATAAAAATAACTGCAAAAGTCAGCAATTTTAGTCAATTTTCTTTGTTTTTTCTTGCTTTTTTTAAAATCAGCTTCAATAAACTGTAAATACAAGTATATCAATTTCATACTAATACTCAATATTATTTAGATGAAGAAAATTTAGATTGGTAATATTGGTAAATTTCATGAGGTGATTTTCCGCTCCATTTTAACCAGTAAATTTTCCAAAAAATTAGTTGAAGACGCCACATACCAACTTCTTCAAATCTTCTTGCAGAGGTAGTTAACCAATGTGGAATCACCTTAAATTGTTGACGTTGATAAAGCTGAGCAATTATTATTTGATCTTCATAAATTAAATAGTCTTCAGAATAACCTCCAACTTCAGCAAATAATTCTTGGGTAATGAACTGACTTTGGTCTCCGCCTCTACAAGCTTGATTATTGAAAATAGTAAGCCAACTAATCAAAATTAGCCAAGGATGACGACTTCTAAATTTCATTCTAAAACACCCTGCCCAATGGCCTTTGTTAACCTCATTCATAATCAATTGATCAAAATTTTTAGGTGGATAAGAATCTATATGAAGAAAATATAATACTTCAAATTGCGCATGCTTTGCGCCAAAATTCATTTGTATGGGTCTTCCTTTTTTAGAATGAATTAATTGTATGCCTTTTATTTTTTTGGCTACATCAACCGTTTGGTCAGTACTTCCACCATCCACTAATAAAATTTCTCCTACATGATTGGTTTTAGAAATTTGATTGCGAATTTTCTGAAGACTTTCGCTCAAGATTTTAGCTTCATTATAAATGGGTATGATGATACTGATTTTACTTCTTTTCATTTAAACTCCAATTATAATCTTTGTAACTTATTTTTGTATTGGAATTCATTTTCTCCTCAGCAAACTTATTGATGAATTCAATTAAACTCCCAGCGTCATCTTCAAAATCTGATGAATACCACTTAAATATTTTTGATAGTTCAGCCTGGTCTTTACGTATAGAATTTAATTTTGTGTCATTGACAAATGCGGAAGTTAGTTGTTCTAGTTTTTCTTCAATATTAGAAGCCGTAAATGCTTGATGATGAAGTTTAGGACAAGAATAAGAAGCACAATTGATGGCAAAATGCACTCTAGCATCACCCATTTTTAATAGCATGTCTTTTTCTATCTCATCTAAAGAATGAATTTCATTACCTAGTTTAATGAACTTCTTTTTAAAAGGACTTGACCAAATGCCTCCAATGTCTTTAATGCTTTCAAGCGGATAATTTTCTATAATTAATTGCACTGTAAAAGCATTGTAAACATTAATTAAATAGGCTTTTTTCTCAGCTTCAGACCAATTGTTTTGTGGTGGATTTTTGCTTAATGAAGAAAGGTAAGCTTTAAGTTTTTCCTGTTGTTTTACAAATGCCGGATAGTCAACTTCTCCTGAAATGCTAACGTGGGTTGTTAATAATTCTTCCCAAATTTGATGGTTTTGTGATTGCATTTTCAACATTGAAAACAACAAAATTATAATGAAGCATATAGTTTTCACTTTTTTTATTTCAAATTTATTAAATACCTACCTTTTGCTAGGGTGATTTGTAGATTTTTTAAAATTCATTTTCACTAGATTTTGCTACTAACAACAAACCTGGTGAAAAAACTAAGCTTATATCAGTTCAGTTTAAAATAAGACTGAAATATACTGAATTATTTTTAGATTAGATTAGATAAAAAATCAAGTATAGCCTTAGCTAAGGTGTATTTTTTAGCGACATATAATTAAAAAGCAAGGATTGATTAGTTTTATTTAAGAGCTTAAATGGTATTTATATTTCACTACAAATTTATTGGTATAAACGAAAGATGAGCGGTAATTGTCTAAAAATATTTATCCATTATGGTTAAAACCAAAAGTTAAGCCTAATTTTGCATTTAAAATTAACCCAACTAATAATCGCCCAAGAGCAATGCAGGTAGATTTTAAAAAATGGTTAGCCTTTTTTAGCAAGGCCCAAAGTCTTAAAGACAAGTACCTAACACAGCAACAATTTGTAATTGTGTTGAGTGTGGTTATTGGCTTTATGGCAGGTTTAGTGGCGTTGCTATTAAAGAATTTAAGTTACTTTATTCAGTGGTTAATCAATGGTTCTTATGTTGGTTTTTACCACAATCGTTATTATTTTATTTTTCCTTTAATAGGTTTGTTTTTGGTCTATCTCATTATTAAATATGCATTTAAAAAAGAGGTAGAACAAGGAATAGTAGGAACATTACAGACTATTTCAAAGAAAAAAAGCTTAGTAGATCGGTTTCATCAGTACGCTTCCTTAATCACAGCACCGCTTACTGTTGGTTTTGGTGGTTCGGTTGGTTTAGAGGCTCCTACGGTTATTACAGGAGCATCTTATGCTTCATTTTTATCTAGAACATTTCGGCTTAACCAAGCAACGCGAACATTGTTGGTAGGTTGTGCGGCTGCAGGAGCTATGGCTAGTATTTTTAAAGCTCCTATTGCTGGAATTATATTTGCTATAGAAATCTTTAGCTTAGACCTCACTTTAGCTTCAATGATTCCTTTGCTTACAGCATCGGTTTCTGCAATCTTAACTTCTTATTTTTTTTTAGGAAACGAAACCATACTTCAAAGTGTTATTACAGAAGATTTTGACCCAAAAGACACTCCTTTTTATGTGCTATTAGGTTTATTTGCCGCATTTATTTCTATATATTTTACCAAATTATATTTCTTTGCTGTTCGTCATTTTAAAAAGATAAATCATAAAATTCTTCGTGTTTTAGTTGGTGGAGTAAGCATAAGTATATTGGTTTTGCTAATGCCTGCACTTTACGGTGAAGGTTATGAGGTGATTAACCAGTTAATGAAAAATGATTTTTCGCAAGCCATTTCTGGTCCTATTTATGATTGGGTAAAAGATAGCGCTTGGTTGGTTATAGCGGCATTATTAGCTCTGCTTATTTTAAAAACATTAGCAACTTCATTAACCGTTGCTGCGGGGGGAGTAGGGGGTATTTTTGCTCCAGTTTTATTTATGGGAAGCTTAATGGGGCATAGCTTTGGCCTTTTTTTAAGTCAGTTAGGTGTTGTGGATAAAGAAACTTCGGTCACTAATTTTACCTTGGTAGGAATGGCAGGATTAATGGCAGGCGTAATGCATGCTCCTTTAACCGCTATTTTTTTAATTGCTGAAATAACCAGTGGATACGTGCTTTTTATACCCTTAATGATTACAGCCGGTATTTCCTTTTTTGTCACTTCACAGTACCAGAAACATTCTGTTTATACCTTAGAGTTAGCTGAAAATGACGAATTGGTGACGCACAATAAAGACCAAACAGTACTTACTTTAATGGATATTAATAACGTAGTTGAACGAAGTTTTACATCGGTTAACATACATGGTAAATTAAGAGATGTGGTGGAAAAAGGAGTGACTAAATCTTCAAGAAATATTTTTCCTGTAGTAGACAACCAAAATAAATTTTTAGGAATCATTTTATTGGATGATATTAGAGGCATTATGTTTGACCAAAATATGTACGATCAAGTTTTTGTGAGCGATTTAATGCATCAAGCCCCAGAAATTATCGATATTGAAAAAACCAAAATGAAAGATATTATGCTTAAATTTCAACAAAGTGATGCTTGGAATTTACCGGTTGTGAAAAACGGAATTTACGAAGGATTTATTTCAAAATCTAAACTACTTACTGCCTATCGTCAAAAATTAATTGAAGTAACTGTGTAATGAATTTAAAAGACGTACTCTCTAGTCCTAAGATTGAAAACGAGCATTTAGGTAAACTCAACGATGATTGGATTCCTGAGCTTCAAAAATTAAAGTATTTTAAGATTTTTGTTCCTAAAGAGCTGGGTGGCTTGGCTTTTAATTTAACTCAAGCTACTCCCTATTTGTTAGCTACAGCCCGTTTTCATGGAAGCTTAGGCTGGACACATAACTTGGTTGCTGGTGCTAATTCTTTTTGCACTTATTTTGAAGAAGAACAAGCTATGCAGATTTTTAAAAATGATAATGTGATGTGTAGTGGAAGTGGTACGCCAAGCGGAAGCATAAAACTTGTTGGTGATCAAATGAAGGTGAGTGGACAATGGAGTAAGTGTACAGGTGCTAAGTGGGCAACTCATTTTACCGCTGTTGCACAACAAACCCATCAGCAAAACCTTACTTTTATTTGCCCAGCTCATTTAGTAAGCCTAAAAAAAGATTGGTACGGCTTCGGTTTAAAAGCAACAAGTACAGATCAAATACAAATGGATGAAGTAAACTTGCCTCAATCCTTTCGATTTGAAATTGGTAGCCAAAAAAGTTTCTTTCATTACTCTTTAGCTCAAACAAATTTTATAATTTTTGCTAGAATCTGCATGTCTATAACATTTGAAGGATTAGTACTTAGGCTCTTAGATTTAATTGAGCTAAATTTGAATATTACCAAATCATCAACTAATGTTTATCTAGCTCAACTAAAAAAATCACTTTTTAAGCTCAACAAAAAACGTCAATTCTATACCCATCAAATAGACCGCAACTATTCAATTTCAGAACAAGTCCTGCAAGAGGGTTGTATGGTAAAGTACTTCAACAAAAAACATTCAAAAATTAGCTTACAAGTAGAGCGGTTAATTCAGGATTTAGGAATGATAGCTATTGATGAACGTAACTTCATTCACTGGGCGTATAGAGATATTAAAGTAGCAGAACAGCATTATTTTGTGTAAATATTTGTAGTATTATTATTACATTGATAAATATTTTGTGTATTTTGTATGTTTTTTGTTTCTTGTTTTGCTATAATTTAATACTTTTGATTAAATAAATGTTAATATGAAATCACTTTATCTTATGAGTGAATTAGAGGAGCTTTACAATAAAAAAATTATTAGTACAAGAACACATAATATTTGTTTGGTCAATAAATTAGATAGTTTAGAAAAATTACATCGTTTTTACAAAAAAAAAGGAAGCTTTATAAGTTTAAAGAATTGTGGGCATAGATCTAATTTAGAGCTTATAGATGTTTGCACAAAGTTTGTAGGTAAAAACCAATTAGATGAAGTTGAGGGTTTTTGTGAAGTTGATTTGACTAAGATTATAGTCGAAATGTCCTATAAAGAGAAACAACTTTTGCAAGTTAAAATTAAAACTTTAATTAATCAATTAGACAACCGAACCAAAAATGCACTTTCTCTATACTTAAAACATGACTTCAGTATTGAAAATTTAATTGAATCTGAGGTTTTAGTACCTTATTTTTCTATTGATAGAATTAGAGGTTTAGGCTATAAAAGTGGAAAATTAGCCCAAGATGTATTAGTAAAGATTAGGCTCTTGATCATTGAAGTTGATTCTTCACAAAACCCGTTTACTCAAGAAGAAACCAAAAGTATATATTTAAAATATTTACCTTCAGAGGAGTTAGCCCTTTTGCAATTTTCATATGATTATTACTTTGAAAACTGTGAACGATTACTTCAAAGCAAAACCCTGTTTAATCAAGAGGAACGTGTTGTGATTAAATACGGCTTGTTACTTTATGAAAATCAAACGTATTTAAGTGCAAAAGAAATCGCACTTAAAACGGGTATGAACAGTCGCGAAGTTGCTTTAATTAAACAGAAAGTGATTAATAAAATCAAGAAAAAATTTCTTTTTTTAAAAGAATTTAGGAGTGACTTTGAAACAAAAAACCGAATTGAAACAGAACAGGACATATTAGTGTATCCAGACTATATCTTTGAAAAGGTTAGAGATTTACACGGTGTAAACTTTTCTAATCAGTTTATTAGTTTTTTGATTGGTTTGATATTTTGTGAAACGCATAAAAATGTTGGTTACTATAAATCTTGTTTAAGTAAACTTGTAAAAAAGCGAATTAAATTCAATTCTAAATATCATTTTAAAACCTATCATCAAGTAGATTTAAAACTGGGTAAAAAGTGTAATTTCAGTGCTTTGATATCTCATATATTTGATCATCAAATCCAGGTTGACAATTTAACCGAAAACCAAAAGATAGAATTAGTGAGTAGATTTACTACCACACAATTCCCTAAAACTAAATTGCGTTTATTAAATTGTGCTCAACAAATATTAGAAAGAGAAAATTTATGTTGAACCCTTTAGAGCAAGGTTATTTTGGAATTGGTATTATGAATGGAAAAACACCAGAAAATCTCGGTGTTTTATGGCGTTCTGCTCAAAATTTAGGAGCTAGTTTTATTTTTACCATAGGTAATAGATATGCCAAGCAGGCTTGTGATACACACAAAGCTGAAGGAGCTATTCCGTATTTTCATTACAAGACTTTTTCAGATTTCTATGCTCATTTACCCAAAGGAGCAATGCTTATTGGTGTTGAAAAAGTACCACAGGCACAAGCATTAGAGCAATTTGACCATCCTAGGAGATGTGTTTATCTTTTAGGCGCAGAAGACCACGGGCTTACTATTAACAAAGCGGTAAAATATAGAAATGTTTAAGAAATATTTTGTATATTAGCC
>JAIUMH010000005.1 GCA_022565635.1 Flavobacteriaceae bacterium
TTCATCGTTGATTCTAAAGGTAGGTAGCGAGATGTATCGAGAGCTTGGATGTTGGATGAATGAGTGAGCTTGTTTTTAAATCTTAGCATCTTTGCGTCTTTGAAAGCAGAATAAGTCACCGATAAGATTAACCTCACATCCACTCCCCTACCTTTTATACAGTAAAACAGGCTAAAAAGTCCAAAAAACAGTTAACAAACAAAAGGACTTCAGATTGGGTACAAATAGTTTTGAAATACAAATCCCTAGAATCTTGAAACATAAATTAAAAAAAAATCAATAATCATTGAATAACAAACAACAAAGAATAAAGATCAGATTGAAGAAAAGAGTCTTTTAAAATAAAAAAGATGATGAATGAAATCCATACAATATAATTAGCCAATTATACAAAAGCGGTAAAGACAAGGTCAGTTAATTCTTACATTTGAAGTAATAATTAATAATCGTATAAATTATGAAAAAATATGTAAAAGTTCTTGTATTAGTGATTACCACAATTGTCTTAACATCTTGTTCTAGTGATGATGATAACTCTTCATCAGGAGGCGATAAAAACGTATGGATAGTCTATTTACAAGGCACTGGATCAGGAGGAGTAGACATTGAATATGATAACGAAATGTTCTGCTACGAAGACGGGGAATGCGAATCAACATCAGGGTTTACTTTTGTCGGTACATTTGGTGATAGCAGATTAGACATCACATCATCCAAAACAAATCGAGTAGCATCAGGGGTTTTAATGGAAAGTATTAAAGTAACTTCTGGTAGCGGAAAAATAGAAGTGGTAAGTGCAAGTGTTAGAGAGGTAGATGGGTTTATGGAAATAGAAGAAGGGAAAACTTTGTTTAGTTCTCCGGAATTATCTTCAGGTGACACCTATACTTTAGAATTTGGCGAAATAAATAATTAATTAACCAAAAAATTGTGTGAGTGTGAAAGCCCTGTATTGCCGCCAGGCAAAAGCAGGGCTTTCTTCTTTAATAAGTTTAGTAAAATTTAAATCTAATCTAGAAAAGAAAATTTATAAGTAGTATAAAGAAAAGTTTGAAATATCATGTTTGCTACATCAAGCAGTCCATATTTAAGAATAACGGAATTGAGTTTATCTATAGTTATCAACAGCATAAAAAAAACAACTAACTGAAAATCATAACACTAAGATAGCAAGAGAAAAAATTAGCATAATAAATGCTGGCATTGATTTTTTAGGCTCATCTTTAATTTTGATATGCATTCCAATTGCTCCAAGCATAAGGAAGGAAATACCCGCTGCTGAGATAGCAAGAATCTCAGGAATCCAATAAGAGGCGATAAGGCCAATTGCAAAAAGCAACTTCAAGCCACCTACAATAAGCATCATTGTTTCGTTGAGCCCATAGGCTTCAAACTCTTTTTTCATATTTGAAGCATTTGCTCCTCTAAATTCAGTTGATTTCCCGAAACGAAACAACCATACATTAAAAATAGTAATGGCAACAACCACTTGTAAAAAAAGTTTAAGATACTCCATAATTTTTTTTCACAATATAAAAACAACAACAAAATAAACAAAAGAATTAATGTTTAATTAATAGTTCTAGTTAAGAATATTTATAAAAAATTAAATGAATTATTAAAATTTAATTAACTATTCTAATCAGGTATTTCAAAGCAAAGAACTTATACTTAAGGAAACAAAAAAAGACTATGGATAAAGTATTTATTATTGGTGCTAACGGATTAACAGGCAGAGAGGTTTGTAAAATTCTTAAAAAATCTGAATTATACAAACCAATTGCTATGATAAGAAAAAAGGAGCAGGAAGAATATTTTAAAGATATTGGAGTTGATTGTTGTATGGGCGATTTAGAAAAGGATTTCAGCGAAGCGTTGAAAGGAATGAGTCGACTAATATTTGCTGCAGGGTCAGGAAGTAAAACAGGATCAGAGAAGACTACGAGCGTGGATGAAGAAGGAGCGAAAAAAGCAGTTGACTTTGCAGAAGAACATCAACTTGACAAATATGTAATGTTAAGCAGTATAGGTACCTATGAACCAGAAAAAGCGGGTGAATTAGAGCACTATATTCGTGCGAAAAAAGCAGCAGATGATTATTTGAGAAACAGTGGATTAAATTATACGATTGTTCAACCAGGTGGACTTACCAATAAAGAAGCAACAAATCAAATACAAACCGCTGAACGTTTGAATAAATACGGAGAAATACCAAGGAAAGACGTAGCTAAAATTCTTGTAAAGTGCTTAGATTTAAATATTGCAAGAAACAAATCCTTTGAAGTAGTTAGTGGGGAAGTCACTGTTGAAAAAGCATTGAAAGAAATGAGCGAATAAAGAAAAAAGTATATCCAAAAACAAAAGCCCTTAAATTAAAAGGGCTTTTGTTTATATACTGATAAAGGCAAAGCTTATTTTTTGAACTTGGAATATTTGTTCTTGAACTTATCAATACGACCAGCAGTATCAACCAATTTCTTCTTACCAGTGTAAAAAGGGTGAGAAGTTCTAGAAATCTCCAATTTAATTAATGGATATTCAGCACCGTCAACTTCAATAGTCTCTTTCGCCTCAGCCGTTGATTTAGTCAAAAAAACTTCATTATTTGACATATCTTTAAATGCCACTAATCTATAATTTTCTGGGTGTATGCCTTTTTTCATCTTGTTTCTATTCTTTAAAAATTCAGTGTGCAAATCTAAGCAATCTTATTTATCTAACAAATTTATATTCAACTATTTTTAATCTAATTTCAAACTTGTTATGTATCAAAAAAGAAATATGTGAAATCGGTTTATTTAACTTCTTGATTTTCTAATTCAAAAACCTTATTTAAAAGAGCTACAGTGTCTTCTGTAGAACCGTTAGCACCTCTTAAGTGAGAAGCAAAACTTCTAGTTATTTTATGGATTATCCTATCTGAGATGATTTTTGCTTGTTCCTCATCAAAAGCTTCATATTTTTTTGACTGGTAATCTAACTCTTCATTTTTGAACAACTCAAACTTTTCTTTAAGCGCCTTAATGGTAGGAGCAAATTTTCTTGTGTCAAGCCATTCGTAAAATTCAGATTTCACTTCTTCAATAATAGCTTCGGCTTGTGGAATATATTTTTTTCTTTTTGAAAGTGTCTCATCGGTTAATCTAGATAAATGATCCATGTGTAAAAGATTTACATTATCCAAATCGCTCACATCATCGTTTACATTCTTAGGAATAGACAAATCCAAAATCAACAACTCTTTGTTGGTGTGGATAAGCTCCTTAGTAATTGTAGGATGTTGAGCCCCTGTAGCAACAATTAAAATATCCGATTTTCTAATTTCAGCTTGTAATTCAGAAAAATCCTTTACCTCCAAATTAAACTTCCCTGCAACTTCTTCAGCCTTATCTTTTGTACGATTAATTAAGGTAATATTTTTATTGTGGGTATGCTTGACAAGATTTTCACAGGTATTTCTTCCAATTTTTCCAGTTCCAAATAATAAAATATTCTTTTTCGTAGTAAAGTCAATTCTATCCATGATGTATTGAACTGAAGCAAATGATACTGAAGTTGCTCCAGAAGAAAGAGCCGTTTCATTTTTAATTCTACGACTAGTTTGAATTACAGAATTAAACAAACGCTCTAAAAAAGCATTAGACATACCGCGTTTTTTAGATAGTATAAAAGCTGACTTCATCTGAGAAATAATCTCAAAATCTCCTAAAATCTGGCTATCTAAACCGCCACCAACTCTAAACATGTGCGCTATAGCTAAATCATCTTTATAAATATAACCCACATTTTTAAAAGTTTCTTTAGTGCCAAGACTATGTGCGCAAAGCAAATCAATAAGCGTGCTCACATCATTACTAAAACCGTAGAGCTCAGTGCGGTTACAAGTTGAAGTAACAACAATAGCATCTAACCCTTTTTGCTTGGCGTCTTCCAGCAATGCATTTCTTTGAGCCAAACTCAAACTAAACTTTCCACGCACCACGGCATCTGCTTTTTCATAGCTAAGGCCTAC
The DNA here is from genome assembly GCA_022565635.1 of Flavobacteriaceae bacterium. GTDB lineage: Bacteria > Bacteroidota > Bacteroidia > Flavobacteriales > Flavobacteriaceae > Psychroflexus. The sequence goes on from JAIUMH010000005.1 coordinate 4,013, forward strand.
GGCAAAAAAACTTTTAAACTTTGATACTTGATACATTTGCATGTATTATAATTTTGCCACAAAAATATATCATAAGCTTATTTTAAAATAACGCTCAAAGTTCTTTTTGTATTGAAAAAAGGTTTTTCTTTGAATTTATGATAAATATCATCTATATGGCTTAAATTTGCCTTATAGCAGGGCATACAAAGAAGTTTAATTAGAACGATTCTAAATAAAAACAAGATTTAAAATGATTCATCAAGAGAAAAATATCGCTATAAGTTCAGACCATTTATTTGAAGTGAATGAAGATTTCACTTTATTACACATCAAAAACAATTCTTCAGATAATCAGTGTTTTACCCACCCAATTGATGAAAATTACATTCAATTTCACTTTTGCGTGAAAGGGAAAATTAAATTCAATTTTAATCAAGGTCAATACAGTATGGATATCCTTGAAGATCAATCCTTGTTACTTTATAATCCCGAACGCGGATTACCAATTAACTTAGAAGTTTATCAAGATTCTTGGTTTGTTAGTATTTTGGTATCCATTAAAAAATTGCACGAACTTTTTTCAAGAGAAGCCTCTTATATTGATTTTCTTACGGATGAAAATCGAGACAAAAAATACTATAAACAAGGTGACATATCTCCAGCCATGGCCGTTGTTTTAAGCCAGATTCTTAACTTTAACATGCATGCATCAGTCAAAGAAATTTACTTAAAAGGCAAGGCTTATGAGTTATTAGGTTTGTTTTTTAATCGCCCTGAAGAAGCCGACATAGAACAATGTCCGTTTTTAGACGATGAGGACAATGTAAAAAAAATAAAATTAGCCAAAGAAATCATTATTCAGCGAATGGTTAATCCTCCAAGTTTAGGTGAACTTGCTGAAGAAGTTGGTCTAAGTCTAAAAAAATTAAAAGAAGGCTTCAAAGAAATTTACGGAGACACCGTGTATTCCTTTTTATTAGATTACAAAATGGATTTTGCAAGAAAGTTACTAGAACGCGGAAAACACAATGTGAATGAAGTAGGCTTAACTGTTGGTTACAGTACTTCAAGTCATTTTATTGCAGCCTTTAAAAAGAAATTTGGTACCACACCAAAAAAATACATCCAAGATTAAAACTACAATGATGAAATCTTCTGAAAAACACAAATCATACACCCTAGAAGAAGCGAAATTAAGATTAACCAAGTATTGTGCCTATCAAGACCGATGCCACTTTGAAGTAGAACAAAAACTGAAGGAGATGCGAATGATCCCTTTAGCCCAAGAAGAAATCATTATTTTTTTGATGCAGGAAGGCTTTTTAAATGAGGAACGATTTACTAGAAGTTTTATAAGGGGAAAATTTTATTTTAAGAAATGGGGAAAAAATAAGATTACGCAACACCTAAAATCAAAAAAAATACCTCAGAGTTTAATCCACTTATGCATGGATGAGATTGATTCTGCCGATTATTTTACTACCTGCCTTCAATTAGCAGAAAAAAAGCTTGGTCAACTTCAGGGCCAACTGACGTTAAAAAACCAACAAAAAATTCAATCTTACCTTTATCAAAAAGGCTACGAAAGCTCACTGATTTATGAATGTTTAAATGAGTTGAAGGAGAAATGAGAATTGATGTTTGAAATAATAAATGTATGAGTTTGGATGTTTAAATATTTAAATTCTTAGCGCCTTGGCGTCTTTGCGAGCAAAAATCAATTTTGAATTAATATAACTGTGTACTTTGTGCATTAATGGTGATAAATGAGTAAAGGATTTAGGGCCGATGGCGGAGATTTTTTTAGATTGATAGGTTAGAGGTTGGGATGTTTGAGAAAAGAGAGGTTGAAATACCAGAAACAAGAAATTTATACCAGAAATCATTACCTTAGCATAAAAATAAAAATTTGAGAAAATGAGCAGGTTAAGAAAAATTATCTGGGGAGTCTTTATAAGCATCGCTGTAATCCTCTTAGCATTATACATCACAGGCTATGATTACATTTTAAAAGGGGTAAGAGTGGTTTATATGACAGGGCATTCTACAGCATTTATTGATGACCATAAATATTTTGACAACCGAGTAATTCACAACGATGCGCCTCAAAAAATAACTAGACATCCCCACTATGATAAAACGAAAAGCACACAGCGCTTAGATAGTATTAATGAGGCTTTAGGAACCATTGCATTTCTGATTATTAAAGACGATCAAATTTGGTATGAAAAATACGATGACGATTACGGTCCCACTAGTCAAACTAATTCGTTTTCAATGGCGAAAAGCATCACAACAATGCTTTTAGGGAAAGCCATAGAAGATGGATATATAAACGGCTTAAATCAAAAAGTTATTGATTTTTATCCCGATTTAAAAGGAGAATTTGCAGAAGAACTTACCGTAGGTGATTTAGCATCCATGTCTTCAGGATTAAATTGGGATGAAAATTATTATTCGCCTTTTTCGATGACAGCTCAGGCGTACTATGATGGTAATATTCGCGATTTAATTTTAGGCTTAGAGGTTACTGAAGCGCCAAATCAATCTTTTAAATACCTCAGCGGAAACACCCAACTTTTGGGTATGGTGATTGAAAAAGCCATTGACCAACCTCTCTCCAATTATTTAAGTAGCTCTTTTTGGAAGCCTTTAGGTATGGAAGATAACGCATTATGGCAATTGGATGGTTTAGAAAGTGGTATGGAGAAAACCTATTGTTGTATTTCGTCTAACGCTAGAGATTTTAGCAAAATAGGTATGCTCTACAAAAACCACGGAAAATGGAACGGTAAACAACTATTAGATTCTACTTTTACGGCTATTTCAACCCAGCCCAAGTTTGAAGATGCTCCAGAATATGGTTATGGCTTTTGGTTAAGCAATCACCTTGGAAAACAAAGTTTTATTATGCGTGGAATTTTAGGGCAATACGTGATTAGTATTCCTGAAGACAATATTATAATCACCCGTTTAGGGCATCAGCGCAGTAAAGAGAAAATCAATAATTTTCCAAAAGATATGTATATTTATATGGAAGAAGCTTACCAAATGTTGAATTTAAAAAATTGATCCACTATGTTAGAAAAAATCAATCTTGAACACATCTTATTTTTAGATATTGAAACCGTACCTGAAGCTGAAAATTATGCTGATTTAAGTCCTTTGAAGCAACAACTTTTTGCAGACAAAACAGCGTATCAAAGAAAGGAAGACTTTACGCCAGAAGAATTTTATGAACGTGCAGGAATTTGGGCAGAATTTGGTAAGATTGTTTGTATTTCAGTTGGCTACTTTAGAATTAATGGAGCAGAAAAACAATTCAGATTAAAAACATTTCACGGAGAAGAAAAGAGTTTACTTGTAGAATTCAAGCAACTTTTAGAATCGCATTTTAACCATCCCTACCATTTGCTTTGCGCACACAATGGAAAAGAATTTGATTTTCCTTACATCGCTAGGAGAATGATTATCTTAGGTATTAGTTTACCTAATCAATTACAATTATTTGGCAAAAAGCCATGGGAAATTCCGCATTTAGATACCTTAGAAATGTGGAAATTTGGAGATTATAAACATTATACTTCTTTAAAACTTCTTACTGAAATTTTACACGTCCCCTCCCCTAAAGATGATATTGATGGTAGTGAAGTGGCTAAGGTGTTTTATGAAGAAAAAAACATTGATCGCATTATTACTTATTGCGAAAAAGATGTGGTTGCTATAGCGCAGATTTTCTTACGCTACCGTCAAGAAGATTTATTAGAAGAAGATGAAGTAAAAGTAGTGGGTTAGCTGGTATTCTAGCTCTCTAACTTTATTGTAAAGTAAGATTATTGCATCCATACCATCTTGAATATGAGGGAAATAAGGAGGTTTATAGCTCACCTCAAAGTAAAATTGATGTTGATGCTTGCCTGGACACTTTAAAAAATTGCCTCCATAAACCCATAAACGCTCAGCACCTATCACTTAATACCTGATTAGTTTTTTGTAATGGTCATTAAGACCTCAACAAAAAAAGGCTGGAACTACATCAATATTTCCAACCTTTTCTTACTTCTTAAAAACTATATATTCAATAGAGACTTAAATTTCTTTATCTACATTAAACCCTTCTAAATATTGTGCTACACGCTGAACAAATTGTCCACCAAGCGCTCCATTAACCACACGATGGTCATAAGAGTGTGATAAGAACATTTTGTAACGTATACCAATAAAGTCACCTTCAGGAGTTTCTATTACCGCCGGAACTTTCCTTATAGCTCCAAGCGCTAAAATACCTACCTGAGGTTGATTTATAATGGGGGTTCCCATAATACTTCCAAAAGTACCAACATTAGTTACAGTGTAAGTTCCTCCTTGGGTATCATCAGGTTTTAATTTTCCATTTCTTGCGCGACTAGCTAAGTCGTTTACTTTTTTAGCCATGCCTAATAAATTTAATTGATCTGCATCTTTAATTACAGGAACAATTAAATTTCCATCTGGAAGTGCTGCGGCCATCCCTAAATTAATATGCTTGCGTTTAATAACACGGTCACCATCAACAGAGATATTAATCATTGGAAAATCTTTGATGGCTTTAGCTACAGCTTCCATGAATATTGGAGTAAAAGTAAGCTTCTCACCTTCTCTCTTTTCAAAAGCATCTTTGTGTTTTTTTCTCCAATTCCATATCTTAGTAACATCTGCTTCAATAAAAGATTGAACATGAGCTGAAGTTTGAACACTTTGAACCATGTGATGAGAGATCATTTTTCCCATTCTGGTCATCTCAATAACTTCGTCTTCAGCATTAACGTTAACCGGTGCTGCAGGTTTTGGAGGTGTTTGACTTGAGCTAGTAATACTTTGCTCTTTTACTTGACTACGTGTTGGAGTTGAAACTTTTCCAGATTTTCTTTTTTCTACAAAAGATAACATGTCGTCTTTTGTTACTCTTCCTTCTAGTCCAGTTCCTTCAATTGACTCTAACTCTGCTAAAGAAACACCTTCTTCTTTGGCTATGTTTTTTACTAAAGGTGAATAAAAGCGTTTAGCATCAGAGAAATCTGTTGTACTTGTTGCAACTTGTGCCTCATTAACAAGTGCGGAAGCCTTTTCTGCTGAAGCTTTTACTTCAGTATTTTCTTCTGTTTGAATATCCTCTTCATCATCAATAGATGCGTCCGTCTCTATAACGGCAATAACTTCTCCAACTTTAACCACATCATCAACATCAAAAAACTTTTCTACCAACTTACCATCTACTTCACTTGGAACTTCAGAATCAACTTTATCTGTAGCAATTTCTAATACAGGCTCATCAGCTTCAATTGTATCGCCAATTTCCTTCAACCAATTAGTGATTGTTGCTTCTGCAACACTCTCACCCATTTTGGGTAATTTTAATTCGAATTTTGCCATATCTTTACCTCTACGGTTATTTTTTAATTCAGATTGCGAATTTAATAAATTTTGACCTACTTTTACTCAATTCTTTTTAAAACTTAAGCTTTTATATCTTCATGCATTCATTAAAAAAAGAATTAAAATTTAAGAACTTCTCCTTGCAAGTAGCTTGAGTCACTACCTATAACATATTTTGAATTCCTTGGACGAATTCTAAAGTGTATTCCTTGCCCATGTATTTCAAAAATCAAATCAATAATCTCTTTGTAAGTTAATTGATTAGCATCTAATATAAACAGCGTTTCTTTTTTTGAAAAACTTAAAGCCTCTTGTACAGACATTTGATAAATTTCTGGCTTTTTATTTGCGTCAAAAATAGCAGCATTTTGTAAGTCGGTTTCGCAATTCACATATACAAGATGATTGATTTGCCTAGGCCCTTTCTCTGATTGTTTTTTAACCATTAAAACCGCATACAGTTTAATAAAAGTCATTGACAAACGCGCCAACCAAGATAAGAGTTTAAAATGACTGAAGTTTTTTTCATAAAAAATAAGCATTGCGTTATAAAACCGATTGACATAAACTTGGTCTTTAATGGTGCTTTCTCCTTTAAAGTGAATCACTTTTTCTGTCCCTAAATAATAATTTTGATAGTTATTTTGTAAAAAAGCGTAGCTTAAGTCAATGTCCTCTCCATACATAAAATAGGCTTCGTCTAAGCCACCAACTTCCCAATATCTATTCTTTTTCATTAGCATAAAAGCCCCAACAAGAATGTCAACTTTACTAAAATCTTTGGCTTGAATTTGGGTTGGATAATAACTTTGATTGTTTCCTAAAAGCTTCAGTAAAGCAACCTTTGGGGTAGGAGTATTTCTTTTGCTTTCAGGCAAAAAATGTCCAGTTCCATTCATTAAATATGGCCCTATACAACCTAAATCAGGTAACTGTTTAGCCTTTGCTAATATATTTTTAAAGGTGTTATTCCCTACTACGGTATCTGGATTAAGCAAACAAATATAATTGCCCTTAGCTCTTTTAACCCCTACATTATTACCAGCTGAAAAACCTATGTTTTTTGAATTTTGAATATAAGTAAATTCAGGATATTTTAACTTAACTAAATTACTCGTTTCCTTATCTTGAGCATTATTTACTACAATAACTTCTGCGTCTAAATCTATTATTGAATCTTTTACTGAACTCAAACATAAATTTAAGTAATGAGGAACTTTATACGTTAATATGATAATTGATAGTTCCAAATTTAATTTTTTAGTGAATTTTCAAAAGGAACCCTATGAAGGATACTACGACCAAGACTAATTTGATCTGCGTATTCTAACTCATCTCCAACAGCTATTCCTCTAGCAATGGTAGAAACTTTTAGGTGAGTATTTTTAATTTGTTTGTATATATAGTAATTAGTTGTATCTCCTTCCATGGTGCTACTTAAAGCAAAAATCAACTCTTTTACTTCTCCTGAGTTAAGCTTTTCAACCAACGAATCAATAGTTAAATCACCAGGCCCAATACCTTCCATTGGATTTATTTTTCCACCTAAAACATGGTAAACCCCAGAAAATTGTTGTGTACTTTCTATTGCCATAACGTCTCTAACATCTTCTACTATGCATACTATTGAATGGTCCCTTCTAGAATCTTTACAGATTTCACAAACGGTTTGATCGCTAATATTATGGCATTTTTTACAATGCTTGATTTTCATTTTAAGATCTACTAAAGCACTTGCTAAATTAGTTGTTCTTTCCGTAGGCTGGTTGAGCAAGTGCAAAACTAATCGTAAAGCAGTACGCTTGCCAATACCAGGAAGCAAAGCTACTTCCTGTACTGCATTTTCTAGAATTTTTGACGAATAATCCACTTGTATAAAATTTGTTCTTATTTAGCCTTTAATGAATACCAAAATTAATTTACCTCAAAAATACATTTTTTTAGATTTTTGCAAACAATATTTCTACATTTGTCAAGGTAAAAAACAAACATGACTCCATTACAAATTATATTCTTAATTGTAGCTTACTTTGGTGTACTGATTTTAATCTCTTATTTTACTAATCAATCTGGCAACAATGATGAGTTTTTTAAAGCTAACCGACAATCTCCTTGGTACTTAGTAGCTTTTGGAATGATAGGCGCATCATTAAGTGGCGTGACTTTCATCTCTATTCCTGGAACAGTAGAATTTGACCAATTTAGTTATTTTCAAGTGGTTTTAGGTTACACTATTGGTTACGCTGTAATTAGTTTAGTGTTATTACCCTTATATTATCGGTTAAATTTGACCTCAATTTACACCTATTTAGGTTCTAGGTTTGGCAACTATGCATACAAAACTGGGGCTTGGTTTTTTATTTTATCCAGACTAGTTGGTGCAAGTTTTAGACTTTTTCTTGTTGCCAACGTACTTCAATTAATTGTTTTTGATCAACTAAATGTGCCTTTTTACGTAACGGTAAGCGTAACTGTATTTTTAATTTGGCTATACACATTTAAAAGTGGTATCAAAACTATTGTGTGGACAGACAGTCTTCAAACTTTATTTATGCTTTTGGCTTTGGGTGTTAGCATTTATTATCTATCTGAAGACCTAGGCATCTCTACCAAAAACATGTTTCAATACTTAGGTAATCATGAACATTTTCAAGTGTTTTTCACAGAAAATGTAAATAGTCCAAACTACTTTTGGAAACAATTTATTTCAGGTGCTTTTATTGCCATTGTTATGACTGGTTTAGACCAAGATATGATGCAAAAAAACCTTACCTGCAAAAATTTAAAGGATGCGCAAAAAAATATTTTATGGTTTACACTTACTCTTACTGTTGTTAATTTTCTTTTTTTAAGTCTTGGATTACTGCTCATTGATTATGCTGAAATTCATCAAATTACTGCTGAAAGAGATGAGCTTTTTCCGAGTATAGCAACAAGCGGAAATATGGGTTTTGCCGTTGCGGTTTTTTTTGTGCTTGGACTAATTGCGGCTGCCTATTCAAGTGCGGATTCTGCGCTTACCTCACTTACTACATCATTTAGTATTGACATCTTAGCCATTGAAACTAAAGTCAAAAAAAGCAAACAAGTGATGTATCGAAAATTTATACACATAGGTATTTCGATTGTTTTTATTGGAGTAATGATGGTTTTTCGTTATGCCATAAAAGACGAAAGTGTAATTATTAAATTATTTGAATTTGCTGGTTACACCTATGGCCCAATTTTAGCCATGTTTTGCATAGGTATGTTTACCAAATTTCGTCCAACAGATAAGTTAATTCCTATTGTTGCTATTGCCGCTCCAGTAATTACTTACTTGATAAGTTGGTGGGCAAAAGACTCGTTTAATTTTGAATTTGGTTTTTTTGTGCTGATTTTAAACGCCTTAATTTGTAGTATTGGGCTAGTACTGATTAGTCTGAAGCATGACCAAAGTACAAGCACTTAAAACCTCTATACCTACCTCTCTAAGTTTTTCTTGCAATTTTAGGTTAGAAGTTCCTGGATTAAAAATTACGCGTTTTGGATTAAGCTGAAAGATCAAGTCTTGATATTGCTCTTGAAGTGAAGCTCTTATGTAAAGGCTAACTGTATGAACAGTTTTTACGTCTTCTGGCAGTTTTTGATGTATTTTGATGTTTCCAACACTTGCTTCAACAAGCCCAATAGCAATTGTTTTTTTTCCTTTTTTTTCAAGCAACTCAAGAGCCATTTTTGAATAACGACCTGGCTTATTTGAAGCTCCTAAAACTAAAGTAACTTTTTTGCTCATAAGCGTTTTGTTTAACTTTTTAAATGATTTTGTGCTACAAAGTTAAAAAAGGTTAATTTACAGATTTACAATCAAGTAGATGTAACATTTTGGCATCATTTTCGTTATATAATAAACAGGTTCCTTTAAATTTATTTGAATTAGCCTTCTAAATAAAGCAAGAATGAGAACCATATATAAATAAGGCTTGTAAGGTATATTCTTACAAGCCTTTATTTTTTTTAGATTACCATTTTATAATTGCACTAGCCCATGTAAAACCACTTCCAAAAGCTGCTAAAACAACATGATCTCCTTCTTTAATTTTCCCTTCTTCCCATGCCTCTGTTAAAGCTATTGGGATAGAGGCTGCCGTAGTGTTACCATAACGCTGAATATTATTATACACTTGGTCATCTGTAAGTTTAAATTTCTTTTGAATAAACTGCGAAATTCGTAAATTAGCCTGATGAGGGATGAGCATATCCAAATCACTTACTTCTAATTGATTGTGCTTTAAGCCCTCCATGATTACTTCAGAAAAACGAACTACCGCATTTTTAAAAACCAATTGACCATTCATATAGGGAAAATAAGGAATATCTTCTTGCGGGTTTTCTGCTATAATTTCGGGTACCCAATAGTTGGTACTTGGTCCTATTAAGGATAATTCTTTAGCATATTCTCCTTGCGAATGCAGGTGGGTAGATAAAATTCCTTGGCCCTTTTCTTCAGATCTACTTACTACTGCTGCTCCCGCTCCATCACCAAAAATCACAGATACAGAACGGCCTCTAGTAGTCATGTCTAAACCTCCACTGTGATTTTCACTTCCTATTACAAGCACGTTTTTGTACATCCCAGTTTTAATAAATTGATCGGCAATTGAAAGTGCATATACAAAACCTGAACATTGGTTTCTTACATCAATGGCTGGACATGTGTGGATTCCTAACAAATCTTGAATCTGAACCCCACAACCTGGAAAATAATAATCAGGACTTAAAGTAGCAAAAACAATTAAGTCAATTTCATTAGTGGCTATTCCTGCCCTTTCAATGGCTTGAACAGCTGCCTTTTTACCCATTATTGCAGTGGTGTCTTCTGTCTTTTTATCAATATGCCTGCGTTCCTGAATACCTGTTCTTTCAACAATCCATTCGTTACTTGTGTCCATGATTTTTGCTAAATCATCATTGGTGACAATATTTTCAGGAACATATTTTCCTAATCCTTTAATTTTTGATTGATACATTTGTAAATGCTTAAAATTTTATTTCACAATATACTATTATTTAAAAATATAACAAATTTACTAGTAGCATTTAGTTATGCAAGCATAATAAAAAAGAGCCGCCGTGACTAAATCACAAACGGCTCTCAACCAACCTAACCAATAAATTTTCGTTCTACATTAACCCATCAAATCCTTATATTGGTTAACTTTTATTTTTGCTTTTAAATCATTGAGTAAATTATATAACCCAAAGAATGTTCTATTGATGTAAATAAAGTGTTTACTTCCTCTGTTTCCGTTCATTTTTCTCAATTGTGCATCACTGGAATACTTTTCACTTAAATTGGAAATCTTTGACCAAAATTCATCATCTCCAAAATCAAATTCCTCCTTATGAAAAGGTTGTGTAAAAAGGCTCAGCATTTCATGGAATAAGCCTGTAAAATATTCAATTTCTTCTTCAGTATCATCGGGACGTAAAATTTCTAATTCACGTAATTTTTTTTGAAAGAAATCTATATTATTAATTAATTCTGGGTCAGACAATTCAAAATAAGGTACATAAAAATCTTCAGGTACTTTTTTAATACAACCAAAATCAATAGCAATCAAATTATTGTCCTTATCTACTAAGAAGTTACCGGGATGAGGATCGGCGTGCACCTCTTTTAAACCATGCATTTGGAACATGTAAAAATCCCACAATGTTTGGCCTAGCTTGTTACCTACTTCCTCAGAGAAGCCAGTTTTTGCAAAATCAGACAAATGTTGGCCATCCATCCAATCCATAGTAATTATTCGTTCACTTGAAAGATCTTCATAATAAGTAGGAAATTTCAACCCGTCAATATGTTGGCAAGCTTCTGAAATTCTTTTACTTTGCTCTACTTCTAGAATATAATCGGTTTCTTCAAGGAGCTTATCTTCAACTTCTTTAAAATACTTATCTGAATCTTTGCCGCGAATATTAAACATTTTAATGGCGATAGGCTTCACCATTTTAAGATCGGAGCTAATACTATCTGCAACCCCAGGATATTGAATCTTTACCGCTAATTTTTTCCCATCTTTTTCTGCTTTATGAACCTGGCCAATACTGGCAGCGTTTACTGAATTGCTTGTAAAAAGATCAAATAAATCTTCAGGATATTGCCCATTATATTTTTTAAAAGTTTTTCTAACTAAAGGTGGTGAGAGTGGTGGCACACTAAATTGAGCCAACGAAAATTTTTCTACATAAGCATTGGGCAGTAAACTTTTTTCCATAGAAAGCATTTGTGCAACTTTAAGCGCACTACCCTTCAAACTTTTTAGTCCGTCGTAAATATCTGAAGCATTACTTTCATCTAATTCATCTCTTGTTAATTCTGGATTAAAAGCCTTTTTGGAATAATACTTTAGGTAATTGGTACCCACCTTAGCGCCTGTAGTAAATAACTTTGAAGTTCTACCTAATTTACTAGTTGGTATTTTATCTAATGTTTTCATTTAGTTATTTTAAAATAGTTTAACCTTACAGTTAAACAGATATCTGCTATTTTACAATACGTAAATCGTATATTAGCAAACACTATTTAGCCATTTGCTCTTTGTAAAGAAATTTCCCAAAATCAAACACCTTTTCTAGAGGCGTATTATCAAACACATCAAAAACAGTATTGACTGACTTTTCTATGGCTACATCAGTTTTTTCAAAACCTGGCGACTGATCATCTTTCCAGAATTTTAATAAAAATAAAAATTGAATCCACGCGCCTTCAGAAAACACACTCTCGGAATTCTTTAAGAAATTGAATTTCTTATCATCATTGTCTTCGGCTATCAATTCTTTTGCAAATGATTTTATGTTTTTTCGTAAACCTTTTAATTGAGACATGTTTTTCATCATATCATCATGAGCGTCTAATACATAAATCACATAACTTCTATTGGCTGTCAAAATTTCAAAAAAAGTAAAAAAGAAAGTAAGCATTTTTTCTCTACTCCCATATTGCATCACCTCTTCATTTGAATCCATTAATTGGCTAGCATTCTGGTAAAAATGTTCCCAAATCTGACTCTTTAATCCGTCAAAATTTCCAAAGTGAGCATAAAATTCAGCTTCTTCAATACCAATATCCTTAGTAAATTTATATACAGATTTTGGGTTTTTTTCATGTTCTAATACATAATCCATGTAGTTAGACATCAATTCCTCTTTTGATAATTGTTTCTTTTTAGATTTAGCTTTTGCACTCATAATTCCAATTTTTACAAAGATAAATCTGTTTAATGTTTTTATAAAATACTTAAACAGAATGTTTTGTTAATCTTTACCTGATGAATTTTATCACGCCAATTTGTCATACTCTATTATATGGTATCTAATTTGGTATAGATAAGTAAAATTAAATTTTAAAAATTATGGCAACTGGTAATATTAATGTTTCTGTAGAGAATATTTTTCCGTTAATTAAAAAATTTCTTTACAGTGACCATGAAATTTTCTTACGCGAGTTAATATCAAACGCAACTGATGCAACTTTAAAATTAAAGCACTTAGCTAGGATTGGGGAAGCCAAGGTTGAAATTGGAAATCCTAAAATTGAGGTCAAAATCAATAAAGAAAACAAAACACTTCATATTATTGATGAGGGAGTTGGTATGACCCAAGAAGAGGTAAAAAAATACATTAATGAAGTAGCTTTTTCTGGAGCTGAAGAATTTTTAGAAAAATACAAAGATAGCGATGCTAAAGATTCTGGTATCATTGGCCATTTTGGATTAGGCTTTTATTCTGCTTTTATGGTGGCTAATAAGGTAGAAATCTTTACAAAATCCTGGAAAGATGAACCTGCGGCACATTGGACTTGCGAAGGAACTACCGAATTTTCTTTAGAAGAGCATGATAGAAAAGAGCGTGGAACTGAAATTGTACTCCATATCAATGATGACGAGGAAGAGTTTTTAGAGGAATCTAAAATCACTGAACTTTTAGTTAAGTACAATAAGTTCATGCCTATTCCAATTAAATTTGGCACGAAAGAAAAGGAGCTTCCAAAAGCGGAAGATGCTAAGGAAGACGAAGAACCTAAAAAAGTAACCGTTGACAATATCATCAACAACCCTAATCCAGCTTGGACAAAGCAACCTACCGATTTAGAGGATAAAGATTACAAGGATTTTTATAGAGAGATGTACCCAATGCAGTTTGAAGATCCTTTATTTCATATTCATTTAAATGTTGATTATCCTTTCAATCTAACTGGAATTTTATACTTTCCTAAGATGACTAAGGATATGAGTATCCAAAAAGATAAAATTCAACTTTATCAAAATCAAGTTTTTGTTACCGATAACGTAGAAGGTATTGTGCCCGAATTTTTAACCATGTTACGTGGGGTTATAGATTCTCCAGACATTCCTTTAAATGTTTCTCGTTCTTACCTTCAAGCGGATGGAGCTGTAAAGAAAATATCCAATTATATCACTAAAAAAGTAGCCGATAAATTAAAATCGATCTTCAAAAATAGCAGAGAAGATTTTGAGAGTAAATGGAATGACATTAAAGTGGTGATTGAGTATGGAATGCTCACGGATGAAAAATTCTTTGAAAAGGCTGACAAATTTGCACTTTACCCAACCACAGAAAACAAGTTTTACACGTATAATGAATTGGTAGAGCAAATCAAAGACAAGCAAACTGACAAGAACGATAAGTTGGTTGTACTTTATGCATCTGATGCAGAAGAACAACATAGCTACATTCAAACTGCTAAAGAAAAAGGATACGAAGTGCTTCTATTAGATTCTCCTATTGTTTCTCATTTAATTCAGAAAATTGAAACCGCTAAAGAAAACAAAGTTTCATTTGTTCGTGTAGATAGTGACCATATTGACAACTTGATTAGCAAAGATGAGGAGGTAATTTCAAAACTTTCAGACGAAGAAAAAGAACAATTAAAAGAAACTTTTGAAAAGTATATTACCAAAGAGAAATATACCGTTCAAATGGAAGCTATGGATTCTAAAGCTGCACCGCTTATGATTACCGAGCCAGAATTTATGCGAAGAATGAAAGAAATGCAACAAACTGGCGGTGGCGGTATGTTTGGCATGGGAAATATGCCAGAAATGTACAATCTAATTGTCAATTCTAATCATGAAATGATGGCTGAGATTTTAGCCGCAAATGATGAGGCTAAAAAAGAAGATGTGATTAAACAATCTTTAGATTTAGCGCTACTTTCTAAAGGACTTTTAAAAGGTGAAGCACTTACTAAGTTCATTAACAGAAGTTATTCATTAATTAAATAATCAAGTACGCATAATCTTAATTATCAAACTCCTTCAGTTTTTTTAAATTGAAGGAGTTTATTATTTCGTATAATCATGAAGGTTTAGCTCATTTCCTAATAAAATTTCATTTTCATTTAATCGGTTTTTATGATTATCATTCTCTAATTTGAGTACTCCTCGTGGACAAACTGAAGCACAAATACCACAACCCACACAGGAAGAGCGAACTATATTTTCTCCTTTTTGAGCATACGCCCTCACATCTATTCCCATTTCACAATATACTGAGCAGTTACCACAAGAAATGCATTGTCCGCCATTGGTGGTAATTCTAAACTTGGAGAAAAGTCGCTGTTGGAAGCCTAAAATAGCGGCCATTGGGCAACCAAATCTACACCAAACTCGGTTGCCTAAAATGGGATAAAATCCTGTACCAACAACCCCAGAAAATATACTACCAATCAAAAACCCATACGAAGCCCGAAGCGGTTCGGCTTCAATAAAAAACAAGTGATGCGTCCATCCCAATAAATTTAAACTTACCAAAACAATAATAGCTAACAAAAATCCACCCCCTGCATATAGCGCATCTTTTTTAAAGGCGTTTCGCTTGTAAATCAACACCCAAGCATAGACAAGCACTAATAAAAATGTGCTTCCAATTAAAAAAATGGGTTTGGTGAGCCAATATTTATCTGCATCATAGCCTAAATAAGTTGAAACCACCGCCATGGTCATCACCACTACAAAAACGGTAACTAAATGTACCATCCAGCGTTCTATTTTCCAGGCTTGTGTAGATTTATCACTCAAATGCCTAAACTTATCTCCAGCGGTTTCGGCTAATCCACCACAGCCACAAACCCAAGAACAATACCAGCGTTTTCCGTATTTGTAAGTAAGTATGGGAGTAACGATCAAAATAGACAACACGCCAAAAAGTAAGAGTCCAATACCTATGTTGCCAGCACTAATAAATTCATCTACTCGGTATTGTTCAAAATTATAATAATTTAAGGGCCATATATTTTTAAGGTCATAATAAGGTAAAGCAAAAGAATCCGAATTTAACCGTGCCATGAACTCTGGAATTAAAAAGGCAAATCCCAATTGAAAAAACATCACAGAAAAGGTTCTTAAGCGTTGGTATTTATTATGTCTATATTTCCAAATAAATTTTACGCCAAACAACAAAATAGCCAAAGTATAAAACACCCCATAAACAAACCATTGGCTGGCTGGGTTACCGCTAAAAAGTTGACTCAAAGGATCAAATAAAGCAACTAAACCTGTATTTTTACCTGATTCACTTAAACCTAAATAACTAGGATAAAAATACAATACCACATAAAAGCCCGTAAGAAAAATCCCTAAAGCATAGGCCCAAACACCTCTACTGGTTAAGGATTTAAAATAAACATGATTATTCTTAATTCCAGGCAGTGTATTTTTATACATTTCTCTTGTATAACCAATCACCCCAAAACAAATTAAAATTAAAGAAGCAGAAAGCCAAAACACCAACTGATTTTCTATAAAATTAAAACTGGCTATTAAAGAGATAAACAAGCCTAAAAAGCCTAGAAACAAGAAAATCTTCTGTTGATTTGATAATTCTTCTGAGCTTCTTCCAGTAAAAGAAATATTTTCTGTTGCCATAATTAATGCGTTAATTTTCTATTCTCGTTCTTCCATTGATTCTTGATTTCTTGTTCATACGAATCAAAAAATTCAGGATCAAAATTTGCTTGTTTTAAATATTCAATAACAAAACTTATTGTTTTACCAGCCTTTAAGCATTGGTCAAAAAACTCATGTCTTAAGCGAATACCAAACGAATTAATTCCAACAAACTCTTGTGTGGCTCTATTGTATTCAATTTCAATAGCTTTTTCTTCGGTTTCATGTTTCCAATAAAAATGGGCATTTCCTTCTTTTGGCGTAGGAAAAACCCAACCATAAGTCTGGTATTCAATATCAAAAAATTTAGCTGAGTTAAACCAATTTCCTGGGTTATATTTTTTTGGGTTTCCACAAAGGGTTTGCGCCAAAGTCTCCCCCATAATTCTTCCGGTGTACCAAACCGCTTCAATGGGCGGACGATTACCTAAGGAGTAATTTCGCTCTGCGCAATCACCAATGGCATAAATATTTTTGATGTTGGTTCTAAAATATTCATCCACCACTACACCTTTATTGGTAGTAATTTCAGAAGCTTTCAAAAATTCAATATTCGGTTTTACACCAGCAGTTAATCCTACAAAATCGCATGAAATTTCTTCTTGAGTTTCTTTGATAATTACAGACTTAGCTTTTCCAGCGCCATCAGTTTTAATAGCTTCTAAATGAACAGACAGACGCAAATCTATACCGTGTTTTTGAATATGCTTTGTAATTAATTCAGCACTGTGTTTGGGCAACACATTATTCCAAAAATAAGGCTCTCTTACTAAAAAAGTGACCGGAATATTTCTGGTATGAAGCATTTCAGCCAATTCCACACCAATCAATCCACCTCCAACAATTACGGCGCTTTTACAAGTTTCAGCATCGGTAGCAAATTCTTCTAGACGTTCTAAATCTTGTTTGGAATAAAGCCCTTGCACACCATTCAAATTTTCACCTGGCCAACCCAATTTATTCGGAATAGAACCAGTAGCAATAACCAGTTGATCATAAATAAATTCCTGCTGATCTTGAAAAATAAGTTTGTTTTCTTCAGAATGAATAGCCACAACCCGGTTTTGAACAAGGTCAATTCGGTTTTTTTTCCAAAACGAATTTTCATAAGGCATTAAATGTTCCCACTTCATATGCCCCATATAAACATACATCAACGCAGTTCGTGAGAAAAAGTAGGGAGATTCATCAGAAATAAGACTAATTCTTTTATTCGAATTTTTTCTAATATGCCTAGCCAAAGTTACACCCGCAATGCCATTTCCAATAATTGCAATATGTTCTTGATTACTCATAAGCTATAAATAATGGGCTAAGTTAATAAACTTCCAAAGAGCCTATCCATAAATTTTTCTCTTTTTTAAGCAAGATTCTCCAAGTCCATCAAAACCAACAAGCAGAGTTGAAATAATAATCAGAATTAGGGCGTTTAAACGGGCTGTTCGCTAAAGTTGGTTCACAAAAAACGGTTTTTATTAGGTTATGCCAAGAGCTTCTAAGGTCGCTTTGGCACGCCCATAAAAACACATTTTTTGCCCAACCAAGCTACCGCTACCATCCCTAACGCGGGTTTAGGGGTAAGAATAATTGTATAGTATTTCAGGTAGTTATATACGGGTAAAACTTAATCGTTTTTATTACAAAGCCTTTCTTTTTTGAGCAGGGTTTTTAGAAACCATAAAAACACCAACAAAAACTAAAACAGCGGCTGTGATTTTTAACAAATCAAGTTGATCTATGCCTGCATAAATAGCGTAAACTATGGCAATAACGGGTTGAAGATAAACAAACACTCCAATGGTGGATGCTGACAATTGTTTTAAAGCATAAATATTGAGTAAATAGGTTAAAAAAGTAGTTCCTAAAACCACAAAAGCCATTCGCCATACCGCATCAAAGGGAAGACTTGACCACTCAACCGCGGTAAATTCTGAAAAACAAATAGGCAGATTAATAATAGTTGCAATTAAAAACAAGTGCTTCATTAAAGTAATGGAAGAATATTTTTTGGTTAGTGGTCTGACTAAAATGAGATAAATTCCGTAAGAAGTAGCATTAATTAAAATTAGACTATTTCCTAAGGGAATATTGGGTGCGTCTGTGGTGATTTGCGGACCAAATAAGACTAAACTTATTGCGCCTAAAAGTCCTAAAATAGCTCCTGAGGCTTTTAACCAAGTAATTTTTTCACGGATTAAAACCGCCGACAAAATAAAAACAAGTATAGGTGAAATGGTAACAATTACCGAAGAATTGATGGGTGTGGACAAACTCAATCCTTTAAAAAACATAAGCATGTTGATGACCATTCCAAAAACAGCCGATGCTATTAGTCGTTTCCAATCTTTTTGATCTATTTTTTCAGAAGGAAAGAAAAAACTAATGATGAAGAAAAGTAAAAAAGCTCCAGAAACACGCAGCAATATCAGGCCAAATGGCTCAATGTAGGTAGGCATTAAAGTTTTAGCAACGGTGTGATTAACTCCGTAAATACAAGTAGCTCCTAAGGCGGCTAATACAGCCCACCATCGCTTAGTCATCTAAAAACTCTTTGAGCTGTGCTATGGTATTTTTGGCATTTCCAACAAAAATTTGATTTTCAAAAAGAAAAACTGGGCGTTTCAAAAAGGTGTAATGCTCTAAAAGTAAATTTTTGTAATCTTCTTCAGAAAGCTGTTTTGATTTTAAATCACGTTCCTTATACAATTGAGCTCGTTTGTTCAGCAAAGCTTCATAAGAATTTGTAAAGTTGTACATCAGAGATAATTCATCCGCTGAAATAGGATTCTTTTTAATATCGATAAGCTGATGTTCAGGAAGTTCAATTTCAGAAAGAATTCGTTTACATGTAGAGCAAGTTGACAAATAAAATACTTTTAGCATAATTATTTTTTTGAACTGTAATTTTTATAAATGTAATATCCTAAACCACCAACCAGTAAATACGGGAAAGCCATTAAAAAGACAATTCCGTTGTTAATACCTTTTGCCGTTGATTTGTCTGCGTCAGATTCAAGCACTGCTCTACACATAGAACATTGAGCTTCTAAAAATTCTGGTATAAATAATAATACCAAGGTAAGGATTAAAAATTTCGACTTCAACTTCATACTTCATTAATTTTAATAATACGGCATCATAAATACATAAACTAAAACACCAGTCACGGCAACATACATCCAAATAGGAAAGGTCCAACGAGCAATTTTTTTATGTTTCTCATATTGACCTGTAATACCTCGATAAATAGTAAAGAGAACTAAAGGAATAATAATCCCTGAGAGTACAATATGAGTAACAAGAATAAAAAAGTAAAGGTTACGCAAAATTCCTTCACCTCCATATGGCACAGGATCATGACTGATTTTTGAAATAACATAACTGACTAAAAATACTACGGATAAGCCAAAAGCTGTAAGCATAACGTTTTTATGCATCCGTTGGTCACCTTTTTTCACTAACCGATAACCAGTAAACAAAAGAACAACCGTTGCCGCATTGATTACAGCATGAAAAAAAGGGAAACTTCCTACATCTAGTCCAAGAAGATTAACTCTATTGTTAAGATTCATCAGAACAATAACCACTATAGGAACTATAACCGAAAGCGCTATTATTATTGGGATTGCAATTTTATCATTAATTCGTTTAGCTTCCATTACAAAAGTTTTTTAATATCTTCAATTAATAAGCTTACTTGTTCTTCATCTCCAGGATTAGTAGTATTGCCATTCATAGGAACAGAACCTTGGTAATACAAAATAGGGTTTCCTTGTTCATCATATCTTGAACGCAAATGCCCGTCTTTGTCAACTAAAGCAAAGAAGCCCGAGTGCTCAAATCCGCCTGGAGCGTTAGGCTCTTCTGCCGCATAAGCGTTAAAACCATTTCTTGCAAGATTGTAAATTTTATCTCGGTCACCCGTAAGCATGTGCCAATGCGGATGCTTAATTCCGTATTTTTCTCTGTATTCTTTTAATACTTCTGGAGTATCATGTTCTGGGTTAATGGTAAACGATGCAATTCCAAAATTCATGTTGCCATAAAATTCATTTTGTACCTCAACCAAATTCTCATTCATAATTGGGCAAATGGTAGGGCATGTTGCAAAGAAAAATTCAACCACGTACACTTTACCTTTAAAATCTTTCTGTGTTATGGTCTTGCCTTCATGATTTGTAAAACTAAAATCAGGAACTTTTCGTTTTACAAGTTCACCATTTTCATTTTCAACAGTAAGGTATGCCAGTTCATTTTTAGCTGACCTACTCATGAATTCATTGATGGCCCATATACCAAAAATCAAAATTATAAACGAAATACCTATGTACGAATAATTTTTCATAAACTTTATTCTAATGCTTCTTTTGTATACTTTTTAAGCTCAAGACGATATTCAGCTAAAATAACTTTTATATCATCTACCATTTTATTGTTTAGCTCTGCTACAGATTTAGTGTTATAGCTTTTCTTAACCCCTTCATCTTCGTCGTCTAAACGTCCACGAAGATTTCCTTTTTTATCAATAATAAAAGCTTCTGCAGAGGAGACTTGATCATCTAGCTGGTGTTTTGAATTTAAAACAGCATATTGTTTTTTAAGCTCATCTTCAGTAAGCACAATGATTTTCCAAGCAAATGCATCAGAGGTTTTGTTGATTTCATCTATGAATTTTTTAGCTTCTTCAACTTGATTCTCAAGGATAAAACTGATTACTTGAAAATCATTAAACTCTCTGTTTTTATCATAAATTTTTTCTTTTAAGTTAAAAGCAAAAACCGACTTGGCTGAGACATCCCCGCCCAAAAAAGTTAATATATTGATTTTATCTTGTAGCTGAACTTCATTATTAGTTATGGGGTCTGTTGCAGTATAAAGCACCAAAACATTTTCTTCTAAAACAGGAAGCCTACCAAAGTTATTTACCCCACTTGAAAAAAAAAGGTAAGCAACTAGGGGTAGTATGAATAGCACAGCTAATACTGTAAATTTTTTAAACTTTTTCATAGTGCAAAAATAAAAAAAGGCAGTTGTACAACTGCCTTTTTTATGTAAGTTTTATGTATGAAATTTCAATTAAAAATCCCAAGTCATATATCCGTTTACATAAACATCGTGAATGTAACCGCCTTCAACTAACAAAATTGTAATTAAGTAACAAATTAAGAATACACCTGTCCAAACAACCGTTCTTCTTAAACCAGCTGACTCGTGTTCCATGTGCATAAATGCCCAAGTAATATAATATGCTTTATAAATAGTAAGGATTATAAATATCCAGTTTTGAAGAGACATTGAAACAATTTCTGTAAAAACAAGAACATCTAGTCTTAATATACCTAATATAACCTCTACTATAGTAAGAATAGATAAAATTAAAAATACGGACCATATTCTTTTCGTTGAACCTTCGTGATGTGCTGCATCGTGTGCCATAACAAATATTTTTTTAAATTATACCAAGTAGAAAAATGTAAAAACAAAAACCCAAACTAAATCAACAAAGTGCCAATAAAGCCCAACTTTTTCTACCATTTCATAGTGACCTCTTTTTTCGTATGTACCGATTAAGACATTAAAAAATGTAATAATTAAAAGAACTACACCAGAAAATACGTGAAAACCGTGGAATCCAGTAATAAAGAAAAAGAAACCTCCAAAAAGAGGAGCACCGTATTCGTTCTTACTAAGGTTAGCTCCAAAAATCAAATCCACACCTCTTTCCTCAAGATATTTCATTGATTCTTCACGACTTAAAATCGTTTTTTCCTTTTCCTCGTTTAATTGCATTGTTCTAACCAAAAGGTTATCGTTAGATTTAAATGCTTCTTTAACATCATCAATATGGTATTCAGGAAGATTGCTTTCACTTACGTACCAAGCTCCTTTATCTCCTGTATGTTGTTGCCTGTACGATTCATGCCGAGGAGCAAAATCTTGAATAGCAACACGTTTACCGTCATTATCAACAAACTGTAAAATTTTACCAGATTTTGTTTCAACGGCACCATATTCGCCTTGAATAAAGTTTTTCCATTCCCAAGCTTGAGAACCAAGGAAAATAGCACCTCCTAAAATAGTTAGCGCCATGTAAAAAGTGACTTTAGATTTATTCATTTGATGTCCAGCATCCACAGCCAAAACCATAGTTACTGAAGAAAAAATAAGAATAAAAGTCATTAAAGCAACGTAGTACATAGGTGCATCTACACCGTGTAAAAATGGAAAGTGATTAAAAACTTCATCAGCAATAGGCCATTCTTCAATAAATTTGAATCGAGTAAAACCATAGGCCGCTAAAAAGCCTGAAAAAGTTAAAGCATCAGAAGTGATAAAAAACCACATCATTAATTTACCATAACTGGCTTTAAGAGGCTGATTACCACCTCCCCAGTTTTTCCCTTCTGTACCAGTCTGCGCAACAGCTGTAGAATCCATAAATTTTAATTTAAGTTACCGCAAAAATAATTAATTATTTGTTCTTAAAAAATATAAAAATAGGAAAAAAATAAAAATAATAAGAGCCATAGTACATCTACAAAATGCCAAAAAGTTACTCCTATTTCAAATCCCAACATTTGATCTTTTGAATAACGCCCTTTCAACTGCTTAAAAATGATTACAGTTAAGACTACCAAGCCAGATAGAATGTGTAATAAATGTAAAAAAACAATTAAGTAAATGTAAGACGCAGTTACATTACTAGCTGCTCCTGTAAACCTATAACCTAGCTCAATAATTGCATTGAAACCTACAAATTGTAGCACAACAAAAACAACACCCAAAACAAAAGCTACTAAAGTACCTAGTTTTGCTTGTGACAAATTCTCTTCTTTGAGCTTGTTTTTAGCATAAATCAACGCTAAAGAGCTTAAAATTATAATCCCCGTACTCCAAAAAAACTCATCTGGTAATCTAAAATCGTCTTCCCAATCTGGTCTTGAACTACTTACAATGAAGGCAGACATTAAGCCCGCAAAAGTCATTGACAAACTTATTATGCCAAACCACAACATCATCTTTCTGGAACGTTCAAACTTTTCTTTATACGGTCTATTTTCTATACCCATGCTCTAATAAATTTATCTGCTACGTAAACAATTTGAATCAACGTTATATATGACACACTTGCTAACATTAATTTTTTGGCGGCTTTTTCTGTTCTTAATTTATACAACTGAACGGCGTGATAAACCATCACTAAACCTAATACTAAAACGATTGCCCCGCCTACATAAGAAAGTTTTAAACTTCCTGTAAGTCCAGAAACCGGGAGAAGAGAAACAATCAGTGTCCAAATAGTATATAAGACAATTTGAAGAGCTGTTGAAGAATCTCTCTTTCCAGTAGGCAACATAAAAAACCCTCCTTTTTTATAATCCTCATACAACCACCAGCCCAATGCCCAAAAATGAGGAAATTGCCAAAAAAACTGAATCATAAATAAAGTTCCTGCTTCTATGCTAAATTCTCCGGTTGCAGCAACCCATCCTAACATAAATGGAATAGCTCCAGGGAATGCGCCAACAAAAACTGAAAGTGGAGTTTTAGTTTTTAAGGGAGTATATATACTCACATAGATAAAAATTGAAATAGCCCCAAAAAGAGCGGTTTTAGGATTGATTATAAAAAGTAAACCTAAACCTAAAGCGGTTAAAAGCGAAGCTATAATAAAACTTTGATTCACCGAAAATCTACCACTAGGTAGGGGTCGATTTTGCGTGCGTTTCATTTTCTTATCTAAGTCTCTTTCTATAATTTGATTGTACGCATTAGAGGCGCCAACCATGGCATAACCTCCCACTGCTAGCAAAAGAATATCCACTATAGAAAGTTGGTCAGCACCAAGAAAGTAACCCGCAATAGAGGAAAAAACAACACTAATAGCTAATCGCATTTTAGTGAGCTCTTTAAAGTCTGATAAAAAACTTATATTTTTAGTTACGGCCAAATCTGTAGACAATGCTTTAAAATTTGTGCAAAGATACCTTTTAAAAGTATTTTTACTTAGAAAAATTGGTTAATATTTATATTCAATGTAGTTTTTTAAACAAGAATTATGGTTTATTCAAGTTATGTTAATAGTCAAAATACCAATTGAACACATCTGTTCTAAATCCAAAGTTCACCCAAGTTGTACTTCTATCAAAATTCATTAAATTAGACTGAGCTATATCAAATTCTCTATGAATAATATTTACATAAATTTTTAAGTTTGTAGTTGGGTTCACCAAGTAGCCTATCTCAATTTCTCCATAATAAGAGTTTGCTCTATTGCCTTGACCAATATTAATGTTATTATCACCTACTCTCACTCTCTCATCTCCAAAAAGATCACTACCATAATAAGGGTTGCTATCACTATTTGTCTCAAACCCACGCTCTCCAAAAATAAATTTTGTGTGGCCATAAAACCTGTCTTTTCTATACCTAGCCAACAACATAATTTCTCTAAAGTTTGCCCCCCATAAATGCGCCAAAGACTGATTATTATGTGTGTAGTGTTGCGTTAAAGAAAAATGAGAATAAGTATAGGGTCTCACTTGATTGTATTCAAGCTGGAGGAGTAAGTTATCAACTTTAAAAGCATCGTAATATTTCATTCCTAATTGCAAACCAAACTTGTTTCTCCAACTTTTATCCATTGCAGCAACATCTCCAACGGCAAGCTCATCAATAAGCCATTGACCGTAAGTATTTATTTTATCAGACCATTTATATTTATAACTCAAACCAATAGTTGATTTACCTGAACGCGAACCAAGTGAATACTCAGCCATGTTCCAAAACAAAAGTGGGTTTACAAAATTCCAATCAAAACCTCTTTCCGGTTCGCTTGCAAACATTACCGACTCAAACAAGCCTAAAGTTAAACGCTTATTAACGTTATAACTTAAATAATGTATGGCATTATATTTTGGCAAAAATGAGCCTTCTGCTGTTCTGTTATTTAAATTTCTTAAGGATTGATAAATATTTGTGTACTTTATTTTCCAAAATGTAGTTTCAACCTTAAAATAAGCATTTGGACTGGCATTATCACTAAGAAACAAAGATCTATACCCATCCCCTATAAAATTGTTACCAGACCCAAACTCAAGGTTTAAAAAATCGGTAGCATCATAGTTAAGATAACCAATGGTTACTGGGTAATCAAAAGAGGAACCCCTAAATGATTCCCCTAGTCCTCTACCAGGAACCATTACTAATTCAGAACCTTCTGGCCCTAAACTCCTGGCAAAATCATTGTAATAACCAGCAAACTTACCTTGACTTTCAAAAACTGTTGCGTAGAAGTTTAACTTATCTCCTAATCCACCTTGAAAAATACCAGCTCTAGTGTTATTGTAAGTCGTAAAGTTTTCTTCAAAATCTCTACCTACTTGTAAATCTGCGGCAATATCTACAGTAAACCAATAATCTTCAGCCTCGAACCGAGCCGTATTTTCATTAAATAATTTCTTGCCAAACCAAGTTCTTTTATCCAGAGCCAAATCTTCTCTTTCTTGCCTAAAATCGTAATATTTTTGAATCTCACTATACCTATAAGGCTTAGTTGCTGTATGTGCGTTAGTTCCAATTTTGTTCATTTCAGAATCCATACGACTGTACAATTCATGAGAAAACTGAACATTTAAATTACTTCTTGTTTGAGGATCTGTAAATTTCTTTGATTGAATTTGATCATACTCTTCTCTCAATAACTTCTGTTGAGCAGTAATAATTGGGTCTTGTGACTTTAAATCTTCAGAAGCATCTTGAAAAGGTAAATTAATAGATAACCTCATTTGAAAATCTGTAGGCCTTGAATTATAGGTAGCGGGATGAATTGCAGGCAACTTATTAAATGCACTATGAATGGAGTCTATCACTTCAGCAAATTTTGACTCGACATAAATTACATTAAAAACTCCTTTTTTATTCACATCAAATATAACTACTACTCTTTCTTCTCTATTGTTCTCTTCAAAAGAAGCTGGAAGTTGAAAATTAGCTTTTAGAAGTTTAAACAGCTCACTATTGAAACACTTTTTTTCGTCTTCTGTAACTTCACAATTTTCAAAAACCGGCAGGCTTTCATTAGACTGAACTGATGTAGCAGCTTGACTAAAAACACTCAAGCTAAATAATATTGTTATAAAAAAGAAAAAAAACCTCATTTTATATTTTTTAGCAAATTAAACTAAAAAAAATGAGGTTTTCATATTTTAAAAAGTAGAATTTAGTTGACTTGATACTTCTGGGTTGATTCTTCATCAAAAGTGAAATCTAAATCAATTTGAATATCTACCTTATTTTTAACATTAATCTGATTCCTTTCCAGCTCAATTTGGACTTTAAATCTCAAATCTATAGGTCTTTCTATAGAGTTAAGAGCAGGCTTTAGCTTTGGAAATTGCTGTATGGTTTTAACAAAAGGAATAAATATTCTACTTTCTGCTGTTGAAAAATCAGCAATTGAAATATTACCTCTTCTATCCACATCAATAAATGCTTCAAATTGCACTTCATACTTTTGATCAAAGGCTAGTTCATTTTTTAAATAGCCTTCTTTCATCAATCTTATAAATTCTGATTGAAAGCATGCGTTTCTATCTCTATCATCAGATTCACACACTTCAAATTTAGGAAGTTGTTGAATTTGATTGTGTTCATTGAGTTGTGCACTTGCAGAAACAAAAAAAAGACCAATAATGGTCATTAAAAAATATCTTCTCATTATGTAGGGGTATTAAAAACCCGAGGCTGAATAACCTCGGGGATAAATAATCTAAATTTTATTAATCTTGAATTTGGAAAACGATTGGTAAATTGTAAGATACCCTAACGGCTCTACCTCTCTGTTTACCAGGTTTCATGCTTGGTAATTTATTAACTACACGCTCTCCTTCTTTGGTTAATCTAGGGTGTTGCGACCTACCTCTAACGTCAACAATGTTTCCGTTTTGATCAATTACAAAAGTGATATAAACACGATTTACACCCGTAAGTCCTAAATCTCTACCAATACTAGTATCAAATTTTTTATTCACAAACTTCTGAATTTTATCCTGCATGCATTGCTTTCTTGCATCGTTTGTTTTTTCTTTTTCACAACCTGGAAAAACAGGAACATCAGAAATACTAGCAAAAGGAACTTCTTCAATTACATCATCAGAACCTATATCAGCTACCTCATCAATTTCAACAATTTCATCATCAAGATCAATTTCAGTTTCTTCTATTTCAACTTCTTCTTCTTCAGAATCATCTTCAATAATTTCTATGATTTCTGGTGCTGGAGGTGGTGGAGGTGGTGGTGGCGGTGCTTGAATCATTTCTGTAATTGGCACTTCCTCATCATCTAAAAGATTCATTTCTACAATTTCGTCTTCATACTCAACCTTATCGTAAGTCTTCCATTCAATCATTACATAAGAGGTTGCAAGCATAAAAACTAAACCGAGCTGAAAGAATAAAAAACTCTTTTTGCCGATGTTTGCTTTTTCTGATTTTTTAGGTTTCATAGTAATTATTTTTCAAGTGATAAAATTAATGATTTTTTTGTAAACTAAAAGTTTTAATTGGAAAATTTGAATCAAGATCAAATTAATTATTCTTAGTTGATCTTTACAAATATGGGTAACGAATAAAGTACTTGTACTTTTTGCCCATTGTGTTCAGCGGGTTGAAAATTTGGTAAATTTTCAATTATCTGCTTTGTTTTATAATTTAATGACTCTGAGTTTGAGTTGGTTTTAACCTCCACCACTTGCCCAATTTCATTAACAGTGAACTGCACGTAAATTCTTACTCCATCGTCATTTTTAGACAAATGAGAGCTTAGACGTTTACTTACTATATGCGCTATTTTGTTGTTCATGCAAGCTTTTTGGTCTTCTTTTGTATTTAGCATTTCACAACCTTTAAAAATAGGCGCATTACTTACACTAGCGTAAGGAACACTTGCAATTTTTTCTACGCGAGGTAAATCATCAATATCCTCAACCCCTAAAGCAGCGTTGCTTTCAGAAGAATGAACAAACAAAACACTCAAATCTATCGGATCTATTTCATCTTCTAGGTTTTCCTCAACTGTATTTTCAGATTTTTCAGGAGGTTGATGAGATGAAGCAGTTTCTTTCTTATTCATTTTTTTCTCCTTTACTTCTATAAAGTCAGAGAAAACTTCGTCTTCCTTAAACTCTGAAGCATTTAAAATGGATTTATTTGAATCTGATTTTTCTAAGGTATAATAAGTTTTATTCTCAATAAATATCAAACTTATAAATAAGACAAGTAGTAAGCTGGTAAGAAAATATAATTTCGATTTCTCTTCTGAATCTTTTTTCATTTTAAACTTCATCTCTATTTGTTTTTGTGGTTCTACAAATGAACAAACAGCATTGGACTTTTTAGTAGTATTCAATCTTTCTTTTTTCTAGAAGAAGATTATATAAGCTAATCAACTTTAAATATTCGCTTTATTTATATCGCTTCAGACTTAAAGCTAAAACAAAAAGCAAAGCAAAAGAGGTTAATGCACCTAGAGAGTTAAACAAGACATCTCCCCAATCAAAAGTTCTATGATCTGTTAATGTTCCTTGTAATACTTCAATTATAATGCCAAAAAAAACAACCGTTAAAAATGCAAAAAAAGAGGTAAGTAAAAATGATTTTTTATATGTAGTATAGAGATACATGAACCATACAACAAAAAACACAAAATATTCAACAAAATGAACGTATTTGTCTGCATGAGGAATAGACACAGACGGCAAGCCATCTGTGTCCATAAAAGATAAATAAGTAATTGCAAAGCTTACAAACAAACTTGCAACTAACCAAAAATAACTATGCTTCAATATGTGCTTTATAAGCATCTGCATCCAATAAGTCTGTTGCTTCTTCAGGGTTGGTAAGTTTAATTTTAATAATCCATCCCTTTCCGTAAACATCTTCATTTACTACTTCTGGTTCATCTTCAAGTTCATCATTAAACTCAACAACTTCTCCAGAAAGAGGCATAAATAAATCTGACACCGTTTTTACCGCTTCAACAGTACCAAAGACTTCATCTTTTTCAATAGTTTCATCTAAGGTTTCTACTTCAACGTAAACAATGTCACCCAATTCACCTTGTGCAAAATCGGTAATTCCTACGGTAGCAATATCGCCTTCAATTTTCACCCACTCGTGGTCTTTTGTGTATTTTAATTCTTGTGGTATATTCATTTTATATAAGTATTATATTAATTTCCAAAATTATAAGTTAGAGTTAAGCCTGTTCTAATAGTTGTTTGCGGGAAGATAGTTGAGATGGCATTTTCTGTAAAAATATGATCGTAAAAGAAAATTACAGTAAGTTGTTTGGTCAACATATAATCGGCTGTAAAATTAATTTGCCAAATATTTTGTCCAGAAACCACTCTGTTATTATCTACATCTAAAGCACGGATTAAGGTTTCATTTTGTCTTAAAGCCAGATCTAGCTTTAGGTTTAAATCACCACTTAAAACCCTTCTGTTTCCTTCAAATTGGGTAACAATTCTCAAATCTTTAATTCTATATCCTAAACCAACAATGTATTCTTGCCCTTGAACTTCGGTCAACAGGTTATTATCAAAACTTAATGACAAAGAACGATCTCTTCTTATTTCAGTTAATATGCTAACTGAATTTTTCATTTCAAAATCTAACCGAATTAATGGTGAAAACATTTCAGTTAAATTTATGTTCGCAATATACAATTCATTTCTGAAGTTTCCATTAGAGTCTTTATTGAATTGTCCAAATGGGTCTCTTCGGTCATACTGTAAATTAGATTGAAACATATTCATGGTGTACATAGATTGGTATCCATGCTGAACAGAAAAACGATTGAAACGATCTTTGAACCATTTCACTTTCATTAAGCCAGTATACTTTAAATTCCAGTTAGGCAGAGGAGTTTCTCTAAATGCACCTAAGCTAACCGATTCTGGGTCGTCACCCATATAGGCCGCTAAAAAAGCGGGCAGTAGAACAGACTGACTAGATCTTCCAAAACCGTTAGGATAGCCATTTTCATCTAAATTTTCTGGATTATTGGTATCAATACCAGCGTTTTCTGCCAATCTGCGGGCAATTACCATTCTGTTTTCTCTAAATTCTTGAAATACTGGAGAATTAGTTCTTGAACTTTCTTTAAATGCTGTTCTAATCATTAAAGTTGAAACGCTATAATTTCCAAAAGTATTTGGTGTGAGGGATTGATATCTCATCGATTCTCTATCTACTCTAAAATTCTCTGTATAAGTATCAGAATACATTCTATTGGCTAAAATATCAATGGTTAAACCATCTAGCGGTTTTAAACCAGCATTAAAATCTAATTGCTCATTTAGGGTTCGGTTATATTGTTCATTAAAGCCCTGAAATTCTGTTAATTGACCATTCATTGCCGCTCTGTTTCTAATATCACGTTGCCCTCCAAAAGTAAATAATGGAGAGGGCTGTAATGTTCCAAAACCAATATCATGAGTAAATCCTGGTAAAAATATACCGCGTGTTTCAGACATATTAAGCTGAAGGCGTTCTATCATGGTGACTAAACTTATACCTAAGTTATAAAGATGGTCTCCAAAGTTAAGTTCCTCTTTTATATTTTTGTCTTTTTTTTCTGGAGCATTGCCAAAACCAGCAGATTGAGCTCTTCTCCGGTCACCTCCTCTTCTATCCATTTGCTGCTGACGCTGTCCTGCCGCTTGCTGTACTTTTCTCTTTTTAAGGTTAAAATGATTATACAAAGTAGCCATGTTGAAATTGGTGTTCAACTGATGTACTTGCGAATTTTGGATGGTATTACCAATGTTTGGGATACCTTCTAAATTCCTAAGAATTTCTGAACCCCTTTGCCATTGAAAAGTACCCGTGTATGAATAATCGGCTTGAATAAATTTTAACGCTGGTATTTTGTCAAATGGAATGCTGTAATTCATCTGAAGATTTTGAAGATGGTTATTGGCTTCTCCAGTATTAAAAAACCCGTCCCAAATACCAATAGTAGGATCTTGATTTAAGTCGTCATCTAAAAAGTTTCTTACAATTCTATTATTATTGACATTAAAATTAAAGGTTAGATTTTGAGTTAAGTTCCAATCTACAGCATATTGCAAATCAAAAAAGTAGTTTCTTTGAAAAAGTGTAGGCAATCCTGGGCTATCTTCAGGCAAATTAAATTCTCTAAAATTCACTTCGCTATATTGCCTTAATACACTTGTGCTTGCTGTAAAGCTGTTTGGAAGAGGGTTGATATT
The DNA here is from genome assembly GCA_022565635.1 of Flavobacteriaceae bacterium. Classification (GTDB taxonomy): domain Bacteria; phylum Bacteroidota; class Bacteroidia; order Flavobacteriales; family Flavobacteriaceae; genus Psychroflexus. The sequence goes on from JAIUMH010000005.1 coordinate 35,637, forward strand.
AAAATCTTTAATTAAATCGAAGTACTTACTTTTATCAAAAAATTCAATACTTTTAAACGGCTCCCATTCATCCGAAGTAAAATTAAACCCATAATTGGCATTAAAATCGATATTTTGATCCAAGCTTCGCCTAATTTCAAAATCCCTATGATTGGTCTGGTTATAAGTTCCAGAGAAGGTGAAGTTTTCAATATCCCAAGGCATGGGTAGGTTACCTTCGCCTACACGCTCTTTTCTCAGTCCAATAATACTTAGGCTCTGTCTTTTTGTATAGCTTTCTGCCCTTCGCTGAAACTCATTTCTATCTTCAGCATTTTCAGTATTAGCAAGGAGTGTTTCAAGTTCAATATCCAGTAAAACAGGGTCAAACTGAGGTGTAATTAATTCTTCCCCTATGCTGTAATTAAATGGGATTTTTATGCCCCAATCTTCAGGTAAAAGTTGGCCTACATTAATTCCTGTAACCACTTCATACTGTTGTGCGTCTTCTCTACTTCTTTGGTTAGGCTTATCTTCAATACCTCCAAAACCAACTGTATTTTTACTTGCACTTGCAGTCACATTCATGAAATCTGCTACGTTAGCATCTAAGTCCAAAATAGCGGCCCAGCCTCCTTGATTTCTTAATTCTGAAATTCTTAACTCATTGAACCAGACCGACCCAGAGATATTTCTATCGGAAGCATTTCTTAAACCGAGCATTAAAACTCTAATATTTCCAAAACTGGGATTACCCTTTATACCTACTCGTATATTTCCAGCTTCAGTAAAATCTGGTGCTGGATTTCCTTCTTCATCAAAAAAGTTTAAGTCTAACGAGCTAAACTGGTCACTTCCAATTACAGTAGATTTGATTTGCTGTAACAGCTCTAGGGGAACTTCCATATCATTTTCTAATGGCCACACATCTCGCTCTGCTGTGGCTTGCCGGTCTGAAACCTTTAGCGGAACTTCTATTTCATAAAAGTTATTGGTAAAGTCAATTCCCATTCTAATAAAAGCAACCATTTCATTGTCTTGCAGTTGCATTTCAGGAGGGGGCAGTGCCTCAGCATGCAGGAACATTTCTAAATACTTATATTGCCGCATGTCTATTTGGAAGTTTTTAAACACGGCTCTAGAATCTTTTGGTTGAAGGTTTTTGGTGGTTAAAGCCAAAGACTGTTCGTCTTCTCTAATCACAACATTATTATTCACCATTTGTTCTCTAATCACCCCTGGTGGCGTTACATACCTAGAGGTAATTTCTTCACTTACAGGTGCAACTTCTAGGGTTGTAGCCGAGTTGGTTATAGGGTTAGTACCGTCGGGTATTACAGGTTGATCATAGGTTAGGTAATCTCCTCTCACCAAATCCATAGTACCAAATCTCAAGATGGTTTCTTGCTGAAAATCAGTTAAAAACATACGCATAAAACGCACAGCTCTTAAATCTGAAATACCTCCAACAGAAAATTCTGAAGAAGTTCTTAGAGGTACTCTAAATTGAATCCATCTTGCTGGAATTTCAGCTCCATTTGGCGCCGTAGTAACCACTTCTTTTACATCTGTAATATAGTCGTTATTCACCCCTGAAATACTACTTGTATTATTTTCAACACTCATACCAGGATAAACGGGTACTTCATATTCAAAATAACTATCAATAGTGTTCATGGTATTATCTCTATCTACATCTTCAACATCAGGTTGAGCTGAGTTTCCTCGATTATTTTGTCCAACTCCTACCGGGTTATTCCCTTCCATACCATTATAGAATTCGTAACGCTCTAAAATACCGCCTTCCCTTTGGAGATAAAATTGATAATCGTCTCTTGCTGGATCTTCAAAATTGGCAAACTGAGGAAAAGCCGCTGCTTCTTGAGCATTATTAAATCCATCTAGACCAACATCTTGGTTCACACGTTCATCACCTTCCGTATCAAAAGCGTAAACTAAAGATTGATTTGAAGGTACTTTGGCAAAGTTTGTAGTAATTGTATTTTGAGTACCCCCATCTTCAGGCAAGCCATTTTCAAATTGTTTACGGCCATCTTTTAGGATATCTTCTGAAATACTACCAAAGTTAAGCACAACTTTTCCTCCAGGGTTATTTTGATTTTCTTCATAAATAAAGGGATCCATCAACCAAAACTCAACAAACTCTACATTTGCCCTTTCAAAATCTGTAGTTTCCATACCGCGCATAATTCCTCCAAAATTTTGTTGAGGATTAGGCAAGGAATTGTCTCCAGCGCCAGCAGGATTGTAGTTATACATTCCTCTCTCTCCTGGTTTATACACCAAATCTAAAGAAAAAATAGTTTGAAATTGACCAGGAACAATATCTCTATTAGGGAAAATTTCATTGATTAAAATCCTTCTTGAATACCAATGAGACAAGTCATCATCAGTCATACTTCCAGGTCTTTGCGTACTATAAAATATAGGATCTATACTATACCAATTCAATTTTCCTCGAAAATAACCCGTACTAATTTGATCATTCGAATCAAAATTTCCACTAGTGTCATTTGGCCCTCTGTAGCCAACGGGGACACTTGATAACTTCCAAGCATCAGCACCAAGTACAGAAATAGTGGTTTGTGAAGCTTCAAAATCATCCACATAAGAAGCGTCTCTACCATTAAAGTTATCTGCTGATGGTGTATTGGGACTCAAGTAAGCAAATTCACCTCTTAAAGAAAAATACGATTCAACTTCTGTGTTGATGTTAGGCAACTTATTTACCATTCTTGTTAAAAAAGGAACTTCAGTATTATAATTAAAATTAAGTCCATACATGGTATTGTTAACCGGCTCACTTCCAAAATTAGCTTTTTGAGTTAAAGGTCGCTCATTCATATTTAAAAAAGTACCTCCCACCACTAGTTCTTCTGAAAACTCATGCTGTACATCTACCCCTGTAAAACGTTTAGTTTGTCTTCCAAAAACAGCGTTATTTTCTGTTGATACCTGAATAGGCGTATCTGAAGCAAGCAAAGCATCATCTATAATTTGCACTAAACCAAGTTCATAATTCACAGTAAAATCTACCCCTTCTTGAAGCTGTCTTCCTCCAGCAGTAACTTGTACAGAGCCACGGGGTACGTTTTGCGCTCCAATAGGAATACCTTCTTGACCAGAAGCTTTGTACTGTCCTCTAAGCTGAAATTTATTACGTTCAGCTTCTTGTTGCATAGCTTGAGTTTTGGTAGTATTATAAAGTGCTTGAAAGACATAAAATTGTTGGTTTTCGTTCCAAGTATCTTGATCTGAATAATCTTCAGTCATTTCATTTTGAAGCTCTTCAAAGAGAAACTCTCCAAAAGGTTCAACTTTGGTAAACATGATGAGTCCAGTTTCAGGGTTAATGGTTACACCTGGCACAAAATCAAAGAATCCATCACTACCTGGTAAATTTCCTCCTGCATTTAGACGGTCAAAATTAAAAAGTTGAAGCAAGTTGAGTTCATCTACTTCTTCCGGTAAAGGCAACGCACTTCCTGGTGGTTGCTGAAGGAAATTGACAGGCTGAGGGTCGGTATATAAAATATTAAACCTAAACCGGTCTTCTTCAATATCAAACCCACCAATATTATAGATGTTTTTCATCATTAAATCCCAAACAGGCTCAGTTACATTAGTTACTGGACTTTTCAACATTTTCACAATCAATGCTTGATTAGAGGAAATGTTCTGTTCTTCTGGGTTATTAGGGTCTGGGTTAGGATCAGCTATTGGTTGTGAAGAATCTACACCGTCATTAGCAAACTCACCAACTTTAAAAACTCTACCGTTAGATGTGTATTCATAAGCAACAGCTAAAATTTCATCGTTATTAATACGTTGATTTAAGGAGATGTATCCTAATTGGGGGTATAAAGTATATTCATTAGGATTAAGTTGTCTTGCATTTTCTAAAACAGCGTAATCTCTACCTTCACTTACAGCAGAAGTAGCAGGACCAAAACCTTGCTGAACCGAAGATATATCTCTAATTTGAGAATTTAATATTGTAGAGCCAGCTCCAGTAATTGCAGCTGGGTTAAATAAATTATTTCTGTTATCAGGTAAGTTATTGGGTTGAGTAATAAAGTTAGGTACTGGAGAAGGTATTGGGTTTCCATTGTTATCCTGAAACAATCCCATTTTAATATCATTAGATTCTCCTAAATCTTGAAGAGCTACGATATTTCTTGCATTTTGAAAACTCTGTGGGTTGTTAGTTCGGTTAGTTACCCAAATCTGCACACGAGTAATTTGAAATTGGCTATTGATAAAAGGATAATTTAAAAGTGCTTTATCATATTCATCTCTAAACCGTTGAGCTAGAAAAAAGTGTCTGTTTTCATCATATTCTAAAATAAACTTATCAAATTCTTCAACCGTACCCCCACCTTCAACGTTAACGCTTTGTCGTTCAGAATTTAGTTCTGAAAAAACACCTGTAATGGTAGTTTTACCAAATTGAAATTGAGCTTTAACACCAAATAAGCTTTCGGAACCTTGAATTAATGAGCTGTTAAGAGGCATGTTCACATTACCCACTTCAATGCTACGTAAAATATCATCTTCATCTGGTGTATATTCTAAACGAATTTGATTTTGAAAATCGAATGTTGCTTGTGTGTTGTATTGAGCGGCAATGGTAACACGTTCACCAACCTGCCCATCCATACTAAGATTAATTCGTTGATCAAAATCTAAGGTAGTGTTGCTTTGGTTTCTTGGAGAAATAGAAGGATTGTCCTGTTTAGAATAAAGTACTCCTAAATCCATAGAGACTTGACCTCTTGGCACGACTTCTATTTTATTTCCTCCAAAAATACGTTCAAACAAGCTATTATTCACATAAAAAGCCGGTATTAGATTTTTGTCTTCTTCTCCGTCTTCAGCTCTTCTAGCTGCATCTGCTTTTTGTTTGAAGTAATTTTTCATTTCTTCCCTTAGAATTAACTCTTCGTATTCTTCTGGAGTTAAAACTAAAGGGTAATCAATATCAACACTATTAATTTGGGCAGTAAAAATGTAACGATTAATTATAGGGTCATACGTATAAGATTCCTGAACACTTTTGAGTTTTGGAAGCTTCACTTTACCTAATGTATAACCAGTTTTAACAGAATCTTGCTCAGTTTCTTCCTCCTCTTGAGCATGCGCTGTACTCAAGAAAAAAAATAGGGTAAGCAACAAAAAACAAACCTTATTATACTGTCTATAAATAGTCTTAATCTTACTAAATATCAATGTTTACAAGTTTTTTAAAGCCAACTTAATAATTGATTCTACAGAGGCGTCTGGGGTGTTTTTCAGAATTTTAACAACCACTTTTTCTGCTTGTTTTTTAGTATATCCCAAAGTCTCTAGTGCTGATAACGCTTCATCTTTGTGAGTATTGTCTTTAAATGTTAATTTTTCTAAAGAAGATTCAACTTGGGTAATTTTATCTTTGAGGTCTATAATTACTCGTTGTGCAGTTTTTGCTCCAATCCCCTTAATACTCTTGATGGTATCTACATCTGCTTCTGCAATAGCTTGAATAATTTCAGATGGAGTTAATGAAGAAAACATCAATCTAGCTGTGCTGGCACCAATACCAGAGACGGTAATCAATTTCCTAAACACTTCTCTTTCTGTTGCTGTATAGAATCCATATAAAGTGTGTGCGTCTTCTCTAACCTGAAGGTGAGTAAACATTTTGAGGTTTTCCTGGTCTGGAATTTGTTCAAAAGTGTGTATAGATATGTTTAAAAAATACCCAACTCCGTTGCAATCAAGAATTACATGAGTTGGGTTTTTTTCTACTAATTTTCCTGTTATATGAGTAATCATTTTACCTGGTTTTGAAGTGACCAAATGTAACAAAAAAATTGAAAGCAAAAACTTTCTTAAAAGAAAATGAATTTGTAATTAATCTTTACTTTTTCGCTTTGCTTTTTGTTGCGCATCAATAACAGCAACTGCTGTCATATTCACCATTTCTTCTACATTTGCACCTAACTGAAAAACATGCGCCGGTTTATCCATTCCTAATAAAATAGGGCCAATTGAGTCGGCTTCATTTAATTCTTTTAATAGCTTATAAGTAGAATTAGCTGCATCAAGATTAGGGTAGATAAGAGTGTTTACTTTTCTATTATTCAATTTAGTAAACGGGAATTTATCTGCTCTCATTTTTCTATTTAGCGCAAAATCTGCTTGCAACTCACCATCCACATTTATTTCTGGGTGGTATTTATGCAAGTAATCAACTGCTTTACCTACTTTAGTAGCCATAGGATTTTTAGAAGACCCAAAATTGGAATAAGAAACCATAGCAACATTGGGTTCTAACCCAAACATTTTTACCGTATAAGCTGTCATTTGAGCAATTTTGGCAAGTTCTTCAAAATTAGGATCTATATTAATAGAAGTATCTGAAATAAACACAGGACCTTTTGATGTATTCATTAAGTTGGTTGCCGCTACCTTAGAAACTCCTTGTTCCTTACCTATGATTTCTAATATAGGTTTTAATGCTGAGGCATACGCTCTTGAATATCCTGAAAGCATAGCATCTGCATCTCCTTCAACAACCATCATTGCAGCAAAATAATTACGTTCACGCATTAATTTTTGTGCATCAAAATGAGTTATTCCTTTTCGTTTTCGCTTCATCCATAGTGACTTAGCGTAAATCTCTAATTGTTCTTTTTGCTCATCTGATTTTGGATCAATGATTTGAATATGATCGGTTTCAAAATCAAGTTCATCCATCAGCTCAATGATCACATCTCTTCTACCTAATAAAATTGGAGTTGCAATACCTTCATCATAGGCAATCTGAGCCGCTTTTAAGACATCAAGATGGTCTGCTTCTGCATAGACAACCCTTTTGGGATTTGACTTAGCACGATTATGAAGTAAACGCGTAATTTTATTTTCATTCCCCATACGCTCCAGCAAATCTTTAGCGTATTGATCCCAATCTTCAATTGTTTCTTGAGCTACTCCAGAATGAATAGCAGCTTTTGCAACAGCTGGAGGAATTTCACCAATTAATCTTGGATCAAAAGGTTTGGGAATAATATAATCTCTACCAAAAGTTAAGCGTGTTTCTGCATAAGCAATATTCACTTCTTCAGGAACAGGTTTTTTGGCTAATTCTGCTATAGCCTTAACCGCAGCCATTTTCATTTCTTCATTAATTTTAGTTGCGCGCACGTCTAGAGCACCTCTAAAAATAAACGGAAAACCCAACACATTATTCACCTGATTAGGGAAATCTGATCTACCTGTAGCCATGATAACATCTTCTCTAGCATCAATGGCTGTTTGATAATCTATTTCTGGATCCGGGTTAGCCATTGCAAATACAATAGGGTCACTGGCCATTGTCTTAAGCATTTCTGCTGTTACTATTCCGCCTACAGACAAACCTAAAAACACATCAGCATTTTTTAGCGCATCGGCTAAGGAGTTATAGGCTTTTGAAGTTGCGTAATTCATTTGACGTTCAGACAAATCTGTTCTGTCCTTATGCAGGGCTCCTCCACTATCAAACATTACAATGTTTTCTGGTTTTACACCAAGCAACACATATAAATCTGTACAAGCCATAGCGGCTGAACCCGCACCAGAAACCACCAATTGAACTTCATCAATATTCTTATTTGCAAGATCTAAAGCATTGAGTAAGGCAGCTCCAGAAATGATAGCTGTGCCATGTTGATCATCATGCATTACAGGAATATTTAACTCGGCTTTTAATCGATCTTCAATTTCAAAAGCTTCAGGAGCTTTAATGTCTTCAAGGTTAATCCCACCAAATGTAGGCGCAATTGCCTTTACAGTTTCTATAAATTTTTCAGGATCATTGGCATCTACTTCTATATCAAAAACATCTATATCGGCAAATATTTTAAAGAGTAAAGCTTTACCTTCCATTACTGGTTTAGAGGCTTCAGGACCAATATCACCCAATCCTAAAACGGCTGTACCGTTAGAAATGACTGCAATTAAGTTCCCTTTATTGGTGTATTTGTAAACTTCCTCTACATCTTTGGCTATTTCTTTACAAGGTTCTGCAACCCCAGGCGAATAAGCTAAGCCTAAATCACGTTGAGAGCTATGCTTTTTTGTAGGTACCACTTCTATCTTTCCGGGTTTTGGCTTAGAGTGATAAACAAGTGCGTGTCTTCTTAATCTTTTTTTACTAATGTCCATAGGGTTCATTTCGTTTTAATTTTGAATAAAGGCAGGTTTTATGTTGTGTGATAGCCTGTGAGTTATTCTTCATTTAAAAATGATATATTTCTTTTTAAGCCTTCAAATTTAGTTCTTTTTACTGCAGATTTTTTAAATATTTCATTAAAAACTTCTTTTGTAATTTCTTGCCATTCTTTTTTGGAATAATTCAATAGACGTTCATCTGGCTGAAATAAGGGTTCAGCGTGCGCTTTGCTAAATTTATTCCACGGGCAAACGTCTTGGCAAACATCACAGCCAAAAGCCCAATCATTAAAAGTGTTTTTAAATTCTGTTGGAATGCTGTCTTTCAACTCAATCGTAAAATACGAAATACACTTGCTTCCATCAACCACATAAGGTTCTACAATAGCCTGAGTTGGACATGCATCTATACAGGCTGTGCAACTTCCACAGTGATCGGTTACAGGCGTATCATACACTAAATCTAAATCTATGATTAACTCTGCAATAAAGTAAAATGAACCTACTTGTTTGGTAAGTAAATTGGCATTTTTTCCAAGCCAACCTAAACCGCTTCGCTTTGCCCATGCTTTATCTAATACTGGGGCTGAATCTACGAATGCTCTACCGTGTACTTCACCAATTTCTGCTTGTATAAAAGCTAAAAGTTGTTTCAATTTATCTTTTACAACAAAATGATAATCTTGCCCGTAAGCGTATTTACTTATTTTGAAAGAATCATTTCGCTGTTGTTTTTCAGGGTAATAATTGTATAATAGCGAGACTACTGATTTACTTCCTTCTACTAATTTGGTGGGATCTAAACGCTTGTCGAAATGATTTTCCATGTATTTCATTTCACCGTGCATTCCTTGTTGAAGCCACTTTTCTAAACGAGGTGCCTCTTCTTCTAAAAATTCAGCTTTACTAATTCCGCATGAAAAAAAACCAAGCTCCAAGGCTTTTTGCTTAATCAATGTAGATCGATTTTCAAATGACGAATTATCCATTTTTCCTTTTGGTTAAGCTTACCCAAGCATTTTTTGGTTTTAAGCTAATTAATGGTGTAATTTCAATCTCCTTGAAATGTGGAGTTATTTGGAACTTACTTAGTAATTGATGAAAAATCAAAATCATTTCATACATGGCAAAATTGTTACCAATACACTTTCTAGGACCTGCTCCAAAAGGAAAAAATTGCTTACTAAAATTCTTCTCTGTTGAAAAGCGTTCAGGAATAAACTGCAAAGGGTTTTCCCATAATTCTTCTTTTCGATGCATAGCATACAACGAAAACAGAAAAGTTGTATTTTCAGGGAACTCCATATTTTTATATGTGAATTTTTTATTATTCACACGATCAATAAAATAAACAGGTGGATAAAGACGCATAGATTCATTAAGTGTATTGCTTAAATGCTGGCTAGACTGAATTATTCCTACTAAGTCAGACTTACCCGAACTTACCAAATCTTGGGCTTCTTTAGTCAAAATATCTTGGCATTTTTGATCTTGAGCAATAAGCTGAGCTGTAAACGTTAATGCGTTGGAGGTTGTTTCATGGCCTGCAATAAATAAAATTAGAATTTCATCTAAAAGCTGTTTCTCTGTCATTACCGAACCATCATCGTAGGTAGATTGCAAGAGTAAGTCTAACAAGTCTTCACTTTGAGAAGGTTTACTCTTTCTTTTTTTGATAATGCTAAGAATGAGATCTCTAGCTTCATCTGTTAATTGGATTTTATCTCTTAACTCTCCACTCAAACTAAACCACCATTTTTTATACGGTTGTCTCAGCTCTTTAACTAGCATCATTTGGGCTTCTTCAGTAATATGTTGTAATCTGTAAATTTCATCTGTAGTAATTGCATCTCCAAAAAGAGATTTTGCAACCACCTTAAATGCTAGCGTACTGAAGAATGGAAATATATCAAATTTTTGTTGAATAGGTAATTGTTTCATTTCTAAGTGAATGGCATCCTGCATAATACCGAGTAACGAAACAATATTTTTTTTATAGAAAGTAGGTTGTAAAAGTTTTCTCTGTTTTTTCCAATCTTCACCTTCGTTAGTGAGCAAACCTTTACCAACATATTTTACTAAGTCTTTGGTTTGAATATCAGACTTTCTAAAATTCTTTTGCTCTTTCTGAAGAGCAACTAATGCTAATTCTGGATCTCTACAAAACAATACTGATTTCCCCAAGCCTAAGTTTAATTGAAATAAGTCGCCATGCTTATCAAAATTTTTCTTGTGAAAGGGTAACGGATTTTTAAGAATTTTAGCTGAATGTCTTAAAAACTGAAACACGGAAACTGCTGGAATTTTTTTTTGCATAATTAAAATAATCCACCTTGTTTAGGTTGATGAATACCTAAGTGAAAGTAAGCTTCTTGAGTAGCCTCTCTTCCTCTTGGGGTACGCATCAAAAATCCCTTTTGTATTAAAAATGGTTCATACACCTCTTCAATAGTTTCTGCGTTTTCACTAACTGCTGTAGCCAGTGTGGAGATACCAACCGGTCCACCTTTAAATCGATCAATAATTGTTTTTAGAATTTTATTATCCATTTCATCTAAGCCATGCGCATCAACATTTAATGCATTTAAGGCATATTGGGCAATTTCCATATCAATTTTACCATTCCCTTTTATTTGAGCAAAATCTCTAACTCTTCTTAATAAGGAATTGGCAATACGGGGTGTTCCTCTACTTCTCCCTGCAATTTCAATGGCCGCTTGTTCTTTAATGGGAACGTTTAAAATACCTGCGCTTCTTTGAATAATATGGGTAAGTAATTCAGTAGAATAATATTCAAGGCGACTTGAAATTCCGAATCTTGCCCGCATTGGTGATGTTAGCAAACCTGAGCGTGTAGTGGCACCAATTAAAGTAAATGGATTCAAGTTGATTTCAACAGTTCTGGCATTGGGACCGCTTTCAATCATGATATCAATCTTATAATCTTCCATAGCAGAATAAAGATATTCTTCAACCACTGAAGACAATCGATGGATTTCATCAATAAAAAGAACATCACGCTCTTCTAAGTTGGTAAGCAAGCCTGCAAGATCACCTGGTTTATCAATTACTGGTCCAGAGGTAACTTTAATATTAACATCAAGTTCATTAGCGAGAATGTGAGCTAATGTAGTTTTTCCTAGGCCTGGAGGTCCGTGCAACAAAGTATGATCTAAGGCATCACCTCTAAGGTTAGAAGCCTTAACAAAAACCTGCAAATTTTCTAAAGCATGTTGCTGTCCCGCAAAATCATCAAATGAAAGGGGTCTTAAGGCTTTGTCTATTTCAAAATCTTCATTAGAAAAAGATTCTCCAGTAGGGTCTAAATGTTCATTCATGTTACAAATATAAGCAATACAAAAGTAGGAATTTACATTTTGAAAAATCAATGCTTCCAAATGCTATTCTAAACTTAAAGTTGATTAAAACATAAGAAACGCTAAACATACTTTATAGGAAATTTCATAGAAAACACAACGTAGTGGTAGATTAAATTTGGTAGTATCAAATTAATAAACCCCTTTAAAATTGACCTTAGAAGAAACAGAAGCATTAGGAACAATGTCAAAAATAAGTTCGGGATGGAAAACAAAAAAGCCTTTTGATGATCAAAAGGCTTTTTTATTTTATCAAAATCTGAATTAATGATTTAATTCTTCTTCATTATCATGTAAAGGAACATTTTGCGGAATAAAATCCTGTCCTGCTATTACATAATCAGTTTCCTCTTTATTCATTTTACTGTAGTCATATGACCATCTATAAACTTTAGGCAAATCACCTGGCCAGTTTCCATGAATGTGTTTAACCGGAGTAGTCCATTCCAGCGTATTAGATCTCCATGGATTTTGAGGTGCTTTTTTACCATAAAATATTGAATGAATAAAATTGTAAACAAAGAACAATTGAGCAAATGCTGTTAAGAATGCAAACAAGGTAATTAAAACATTAACATCAGCTAAATCATCAAAGTATGGAAAAGCAGTATTTGTGTAATAACGTCTTGGAAGTCCAGCCATTCCGATAAAGTGCATTGGGAAAAATACACCATAAGCACCAACAGCTGTAATCCAAAAATGTACGTATCCTAAATTTTTATTCATCATTCGCCCAAACATTTTAGGAAACCAGTGATAAACACCAGCAAATAAACCATAAAGGGCAGATATACCCATTACAAGGTGGAAGTGAGCAACAACGAAGTAAGTGTCGTGAACATTAATATCTAAAGTAGAATCACCTAAGATAATACCCGTTAAACCACCCGTTATAAAAGTAGATACCAAACCTATGGAAAATAACATACCTGGATTCATCTGCAGGTTACCTTTCCACAACGTTGTGATGTAATTAAAAGCTTTAACCGCAGAAGGAATAGCAATCAAAAGGGTTGTAAAAGTAAATACAGAACCTAAGAAAGGATTCATACCTGATACGAACATGTGGTGCCCCCAAACAATTGTTGATAAAAATGCAATTGCAAGAATAGAAGCAACCATTGCACGGTAACCGAAAATTGGTTTTCTAGCGTTGGTAGCAATTACTTCAGAAGTAATTCCTAAAGCGGGCAATAATACAATATAAACCTCAGGGTGTCCTAAAAACCAGAATAAATGTTCATATAAAACTGGAGATCCACCTTGGTGACTTAAAACCTCTCCTTGTATATAAATATCGCTTAAGAAAAATGAAGTTCCAAAACTTCTATCCATGATTAATAATAAAGCAGCTGATAATAAAACAGGGAAGGATACAGTACCAATAATAGCAGTAACAAAAAATGCCCAAACGGTTAATGGCAGTCTTGTCATAGACATTCCTTCAGTTCTTAGATTTAAAACAGTAACAATGTAGTTTAATGAACCTAAAAGCGAAGAAGCAATGAAAAAAGCCATAGAAATTAACCACAATGTCATACCCATTCCTGAACCAGAAATAGCTTCAGGCAAAGCACTTAAGGGAGGATATACAGTCCAACCGGCAGACGCAGGTCCTGATTCTACAAACAAAGACGATAACATGATTACAGATGAGATAAAGAATATCCAATAAGAAAGCATGTTTAAAAAACCAGAAGCCATATCTCTTGCACCAATTTGAAGAGGAATAAGGAGGTTACTAAAAGTACCACTTAAACCAGCGGTAAGCACAAAAAATACCATGATTGTACCGTGAATGGTCACAAGAGCTAAATAAGCTCCAGGATCCATAACGCCATCGGTACCAAATTTGCCTAGAAGGGCTTCAAAAATCCAGAAAGACTTTTCAGGCCAGGCAAGTTGCATTCTAAATAAAAGGGACATTGCAATTCCAATGAATCCCATAATTAAACCAGTAATTAAATACTGTTTAGCAATCATTTTATGATCTGTACTAAATATGTACTTCTCAATAAATGATTGTTCGTG